>JAVBXV010000346.1 GCA_030824405.1 Anaerolineales bacterium
CAAAAATCTCGAACGCGCCTTCGGCAAAGATGGCGTGCCCGCACTGTTGATCGAACAGGCGCTTCCGCAGATCGAGCAAAAAGCAAACGACCTGCTTGATCGCTTGAGCGATGGGCACATGTCGATCCGCTTTGTGACGCAGGAAGCCTACAAGGATAAAAAGCGCGACGACCTGCGCGAAACACTGGATATTCAGATCAGTGATTCAGCGGGCACACGGGATTATGAAATGTATTCGGGCGGCGAGGCCTTCCGTGTCAACTTCGCAATTCGGCTCGCACTTTCAGAGATCCTCGCACAACGCAAAGGCGCACGCCTGCAAACACTTGTCATTGATGAAGGCTTCGGCTCACAAGATGTACAAGGCCGCCAACGGCTCATCGAAGCCATCAACCTTGTCAAAAATGATTTTGCAAAAATACTCGTCATCACCCACCTTGATGAGCTCAAAGATGCATTCCCGAATCGTATTGAAGTTGAGAAGACGGAACGCGGTAGTTCGGTAAAAGTAATTTAGTGTAAGAAGTAAAAAGTGAGCAGTTGTTAGTTTCATAAACGGCCATCACGTTTTACTTTTTTCTCCTCCCCTCTCATGACCTATCTCATCACATCCACCATTCTGTTCGTCCTCGCGTTCATCATTATTTATTGGATCCACAACCAGTATCATCTTGATCTCATCGTCACGCCCGCGCCGCCGCCCCCCGCTGCGAGCGCGCCGCTCATTTCCATTTGCATCCCCGCGCGCAATGAAGAACATAATATTCAAAGATCTGTCGAAGCCGCGCTCAGTCAGGATTATCCAAACATCGAAGTCATTGTCTTGGATGACCGCTCCACTGATGCGACTCTGACCCAATTGGAAAAAATCGCAGCCCGCGACTCTCGCCTGATCCCGATCAACGGTTCAGACCTGCCTGTGGGCTGGGCAGGCAAACCCCACGCACTATATCAAGCCTCAGCAGCAGCCCGCGGCGAATGGCTCTGCTTTGTAGACGCAGACACATTCCTCTCCCCGCAATCCATTTCATCCTGCTATGCAAAAGCAATCGAAACCAACGCAGACATGTTCACCACGATGAATGAACAGATCCTCGGCTCGTTCTGGGAAAAAGTGATCATGCCACTGGTGATGACCGCTCTCTCGGTGGGATTCTCTCCGCGCAAAGTAAATGACCCAGCCCGCCGCGATGCAATTGCAAACGGACAGTTCATCATGATCAAACGCAGCGTCTACGATGCCATTGGCGGACATGAAAAAGTAAAAGACCAGATCGTGGAAGATAAAGCCATCTCTGAACAAGTGAAGTGGAACGGTCACCGCCTGATCGTGGCAGATGCCATGCAGGTAAATAGCACACGTATGTACACGTCCCTGCCCAGCATGTGGGAAGGCTGGACGAAGAATATCTATCTCGGTCTGCGCGACCATGCCGCCATGTTACTGCTTGGCGCATTTGGCGCATTGCTTGCGTTGATCGCGGCATTGTTTATGCCCGTCTGGCCCCTGCTCGGGTTAACGTGGTATCTCAACGGCGGCGGCTGGATGGCCTGGGTCATCGTGATCGAAGCGCTTTCTGTGTGGGGATATCTGATCTACATCCGCGCGAGGGTGGCAAACAAGATGAACATCTCCGCATGGTACGCGCTCACCACCCCATTGGGTGCAGGGGTTTTTGCCGCCATGATGCTCACCTCTGCATGGAAAGTGATCTCAGGCCAGGGAGTGACCTGGCGCGGACGAACATATCACTCGAATTCATGACAACCTTAACTTGACAGGTACGACCCGACCTTGTTATATTTTGTCAATCTTAGTTAGAGGTAACAAAATATAACATCCATGACCTACCCTTCGATAGACCGTGAAAAGAAAATATTGGAACTCCTGCAAAAGCAGGGCAGCGCATCCATTCAGGAACTGGTGGATGCGTTTGGCGTTTCTAACATGACCATTCATCGCGACCTGAACAAGATGGCTGAAGCGGGTCACATCCACAAGAAACATGGCGGCGTAACGCTGGCAGGCAACTCCCCTGCTGCGGGAGAATCCCTCTGCAGTATGTGCAACAAACCCGTCTCAGCGCGGACCGTGTTCATTGTGCAATTTGAAAACGGCGAACAAAAGCGCGCCTGCTGCGCCCATTGCGGATTGATGATCCAAAGTCAATCTAAAAAAGTGCGGCAATCCCTTACAGCAGATTACCTGCATGGGCACATGGTCAGCGCGAAGCAGGCGGTCTATATTACGGGCAGCGAATTAAATATCTGCTGTGTGCCAAGTGTATTAAGTTTTGGCTCACAACAGGAAGCGGAAAAGTTTCAAAAGGGCTTCGGCGGCACACTCGCCAGCATGGATGAAGCGATCCAATACCTACACGGAATGATGCACGCTCACTAAGTTGAAGCGGATTTCAGAAATTATCTTATAAAAGGAAAATAAAAATGAAAAAAGTGTTGATGTTATTTTTGGTGGGGATTCTGTTTTTGAGCGCATGCGGTTCGGCAGATGCGGGGCACGAGAACGGTGAAGGCGTTGAAGCACATGATTACTGGGCACGTACTGGATTAAAAGACGGCAACAGCGCCGCATACATGCTCCTGCACAACCACACCACAGAAGATGATGCTTTAGTTGGTGCCTCCTCTGATGTGGCGGCTGCGGTGGAGATCCACCTTAGCCAGATGAACGCAGATGGCGTAATGCAAATGATCCGTCAGGAATCGATCACACTGCCTGCAGACGGCGAATTGGAATTGAAGCCAGGCAGTTATCACGTCATGATCATTGGCCTCAAACAGGACCTAAAAGTTGGAGATGAGATCACCATCACATTGCATTTCCAAAACCATGAGGATATTCTGCTGACAATCCCTGTAATGGAAACGCCCATGGACGGCGCTGGCATGGACATGAACACCTCCCCATAAGAATCTGCACGTTCGTCAGTGCATTCTCCTTTGAACGTCCTGCTGGGGCACCAGCGGGACGTTCCTTTTTTGTAAAATGATCGGGGGAAGAGAACTGTCCATTGAGCAGGAGCAAGTTTCAGCGGGGATGGAGGCGGTTTTTTAATTCTAAAGAAGATAATACGCCGTACATTCATCCATATCAATAATGGAGAAATTAATACTATTCTCATAATTTGTGATAAAAGTCACAGGTAGATTTGATGTCTTGATTTATATTAAAAGTTACCAAATCCTATCTGAGGACAGCCCATGTCAAAATTTCCAATCCATATCATTGCCATATTGGCCGCGGTTGTTGCGCTGGGATATTTTGTGTTCGTCTCAGATGCGGCCGCTTACGGCGGCAGTGCGCCCGAGACCTGCGCCAACTGTCACGTGATGGACTCGCAATATGAAAACTGGTATCACGGCGCTCATGAAAATTGGGCAAAGTGTACCGATTGCCACTTGCCGCATGATAACTTTGCTTTTTATTATGCAGAAAAAGGCAGGCAGGGCATGAAGGATACGTTTGCTTTTGTAACGGGGGATATTCCGATCGCGATCCGCGCGAGTGATAAGACAAAAGAGATCGTGCAAAATAACTGCATTCACTGCCATGAAGAAACCGTGGAAGATATTGTCATGGGCGAACAACCCTTTGACCGCTATTGCTGGGATTGCCACCGAGACATCGCACATAGCGCACGCGGAAATTCCGCACTTCCCTATCAAGACTCTGAACTCTACCCGACCAAATAAGGAGAATGAAGACAATGAAAAATTACACCACACTTATCCTGGCTGGCTTGGTTATTGTATTAGCTACCACACTCGTGGGCGTTTTGATGTATATCAAAAATCAGCCTGCGGAAACACGTGCCGTTGAACCCCTGACAGAGATCGCCGCCATGGAGCCCGATTCATCATTGTGGGGCGTGAACTTCCCAAACCAGTACGACACCTTGATGAAGACACAAACCAATAATACCGATACAACGTATGCGGGCTCGTCACAATTCTCATGGCTGGAGCGCGATCCACGTCAGGTGATCTTGTTTGCTGGGTATCCGTTCAGCAAGGATTACAACGACGACCGCGGCCACGCCAACGCAGTCGATGATGTGCGCGCAACTGCACGTTTGAACTTGAACGATGAAGACCCCAAGCACACGCCCGCCACCTGCTATTCGTGCAAATCATCTGACAACCCAGGCTTGTGGGATGAGTTGGGCATGGAAGCCTATGACGCCATGACCTTCAATGAAATGACACCCAACATCAACAATTCAATCGGGTGCTCCAATTGCCACGAAGCCGAAACCATGCGTTTGATCGTGACCAACCCCGCACTCAAGGAAGCTCTGGAACGTCAGGGCAAGGATTGGACCACATTCACCCGCCAGGAAATGCGCACCGTGGTCTGCGCGAACTGCCACGTTGAATATTATTTCCAGGGTGAGGGAAAATATTTGACCTTCCCATGGGATAACGGCACAAAAGTTGAAGAGATCATTTCTTATTATGAAGAAATTGGTTTCAAAGATTGGGTATATCCTGAAACAGAAACGCCCATGCTCAAGGCGCAACACCCTGAGTATGAATTCTTCACCGCGGGCTCCACACACTACAACGCTGGTGTTTCATGCGCCGATTGCCACATGCCATACGTCCGCGACGGGGCAAATAAATTTTCATCTCACGATGTGCATAGCCCATTGCTTAATCCAGAACAGGCTTGTGGTCAGTGTCACACCGATACGAACTATGTGATCGAGCGTGTTGCCAGCATTCAACAGCAGGTTGCAGAGACAAAGATCGATACTGAAGATGCGATCATTGACGCCGTCACAGCTATCAAAGCTGCGACAGCCGCTGGCAATGCCGATGCCGCCCTGCTCGATGAAGCCCGCAAACTGCATCGTGAAGCGCAATTCATGTGGGACATTGTCTCTGCTGAAAACAGCACAGGTTTCCACAACCCTGAGTATGCGTTGGAGACCCTCGCCAAATCCGCGAACCTTGCACGCCAGGCGCAAATGCTCGCTGCGCAATCTGTGGGAGACACCACTCTGCTGGAGACAGGCACCTACTATCCTGCGGAAGAAGTTGTTCCATAAAGAACCATGAAAGCAAACTCCCCGTCATTTTGGCGGGGAGTTTTTATTTAAGGGAACATTTTTAGGGAAGACATCGTCAATCGTGCATAGGAGAAAAAAATGAAAAAAATTACTTTATTAATACTTGCGCTTATCCTGACAGCATGTTCAGTGGCAGCCCCCTCTGACTTCGACCGCAACCGCCAAACATGGCAGGATGCAAACGTGCCTCATTATCGCTTCGACCTTTTTGTCGGTTGTTTCTGCGCTTTCCGCGACAAGATGCCATTGACCGTTGAAGTACAAAACGGCGAAATCGTTTCGATGACATACCCCGATGGAACCCTCGTAGAAGCAACGGACCCAAGCTATGATATTTTCACCAAATACGGGACAATTGACCGCATCTTTTCCGTGCTGGAAGCTGGCCTGAAAGGCGAAGCAGAAGACGTCACTGTGACATACGACTCAACCCACGGCTTCCCCGCCGATATCTACTTTGACTACATCCGAGCAGCCGCAGACGATGAACTCTCGATACAAGTTTCAAATTTTGAAGTTCTGAAATAACCATCCTACGGCTTCTCTCAGAACAAAACACGTACTCTATAAAATAAAAGCGACCTTTCAAAAGAAAGGTCGCTTTTATTTTATAGATGGAGTCTAATTTCATTGTAACCACTGGTCGAATATTTCCTGATCGGCCACGTGGATGCGTCTGTCTTCCACTTTGATGGCGCCGCTTCGTTCGAGTTCTTTCAACGAGCGCGCCACCACCTCACGAACCGTTCCCAATTTTGCGGCGAGTTGCTCCTGTGTCCACAGCGGCGCAGATCTGTCCTGCGGCAGTTCGGCGATCAAGCGTGCAAGGCGGTGCGTTACCTGATAAAACGCCATCTCGCTCGCCATCCGCACCATGCCGCGCAGCATTTTCCCAAAATTAGCCAATGCCTTTTTAGCGAATGCAGGCTGTGAAAGGACAAGCTCACGAAGTATCTGATTATCGATCACCCAGACACGGCAGGTCTCAAGCGCCTCCACGTTGACGGGGTTTGTGCCTTCGTCAAATGCGGGTACTTCCGAGAAGGTATCTCCCTCCTGCAAAATGCGGACAATATATTGTCGTCCCTGTGGAGAGAGCCTGAATATTTTGGCGCTTCCCTGCTGCATGATATGCAAGCCATCGCAGGGGTCGCCTTCCCAAAACAATACATCCCCGCGTTGGTATTCGCGGAGATGCATGTATTGAGCAATATCTTGTAATATATTTTCAGCGAGGTCATCAAAATATTCATTGCCTCGCAGGACGGTGATCTTTTGTTTTACACTCGCATCAATCGACTTCATATCAAAAATTATATCTCGTTGAGTAGAACCTGATCTGTGCCGCGATCCACTTCCCAGGGATAGACGATAAAGGCATCGGTAACGGCGGCGTAGTAATCAGGGCGGACACTGCCAAACAGACTGCGATAAGGATTGAAATGCAGCACGCAGGTTTCAGGGAAACCACCCGCCGCAGAGACGCGGTTCTTGACCGCTGTAATCGTTCGCCCAGAACCCCAAACATCGTCCACGATCAGGGTGGGGCGTCCGCGTAATTTGTCTTCGGCGGGGAATTGAATGAACTCAGGCCATGCCATAAATGCGGAGGATTTCTGGCTTTCCATTTGAGCGGGAAAATCCACTGCGGCGGTGAGGATGTGGGTAATGTCCATGGCTTCGGCGAGCATGCCGCCAGGAACGATCCCGCCGCGCGTGATCAATACCATTGCTGTAAATTCACGGCGAAACTGTGGAACAAGATGGTCGATCAATTTATCCAACTCTTCCCAGGAGACCATTTCACGGCGGGGTTCAGGCTGCATATTGTTATTCCTTGTACAAAGATTCAGTGTGGCAAATGTTGATTAAGCGAGAGCAGCTGCGAGCGGAGCAGGAGCCGTCACTTGTTGTTCCGCGCGTCCTTCCACGTGAGCCTTTTCCACATCCCGTGCCCAGATGTAGAGGC
>JAVBXV010000268.1 GCA_030824405.1 Anaerolineales bacterium
AAGTGCTCACGATCTGTTTGGGTAAATCCACATACGCACGCTGCGGCATCATCGTCAACGTCACACCGTTTGAGCCTGAATGGGAAGGCTATGTTACGTTGGAAATTTCCAATACCACGCCTTTGCCCGCGAAAATTTACGCCAATGAAGGTCTGGCACAAGTCCTCTTTTTCGAAGCGGATGAGGAATGCGAAACCTCGTATGCAGATAAAAAGGGAAAGTATCAAAAACAGCAATCGATCGTTCTGCCAAAATTATAGACAAAGTTTGTATGAACACAAGACACCCGCGAAATACATTTCGCGGGTGTCTTGTTATAGATAATGGATGTTTTTTAAGGTGTTACATGCCCAGCCATTGTGCAGCCATTTTGGCGAGCCCTGCGGCTGCTCCCTGACGAGCCGTGCATTGTGGAAGTGACTCGAGGAACATTCTGCCGTATTGTTTGGTCAACACGCGTTTATCCATGATCACAACCACGCCGCGGTCAGAGGCCGTGCGGATCAAACGCCCAAATCCCTGGCGGAATTTCAGGATCGATTCAGGCAGATAATATTCATTGAACGAGTCTTCATACAACTCGGAGCGTGCGGCAATGATCGGGTCAGAGGGCACATCGAAGGGCAGTTTCGTGATGAAGACTACCGAAAGTGAATCTCCGCGCACATCCACGCCTTCCCAGAAGGAGCGTGTGCCAAGCAACACCGCGCGATCTGTAGATTTGAAAGATTCTAATAATGCATTGGGTGAAGCGCCTTCACCCTGCTCAAACACAAAAATGTCTTCGCGTGCCAGCGGGCCAGTGATGGCCTGTGCTGTTTTCTTGAGCGCTGCATAAGACGTGAAGAGCACCAACATTCGTCCGCCAGTGGCTTTGGCAGTGGCGATGATCGTGCGGTCCAACGCCTGTTGATATCCAGCCGCATTGGGTTCGGGCATATCGTTTGCCACATACAGCAGTGTGCTGGATTCGTAATCAAATGGCGAACCAAGCGCCAGTGTGTCCACTTCTTCGGCGCTGAGCGTGTTGCGTGCGTATCGAAATTCACCATGCGTGGTCAGTGTGGCAGAAGCCATGATCACCGCTGCTTTTTCGTTCCACAAATGTTTTTGAACAAGCGGGCCTACGCGTAACGGCGCCGCGTTGAGGGATAGTCTTTCGCCGCGTGGATTTACCTCCACCCAATAAATTAATTCGTTGGATGGTTTGTGCATCAATCCAGAAGACGCTGCTTCCGCTTCGCCCATTCGCCGCATCAGGTTACTTAAGTTCCCCATGCTGTCTTCCACGCTGTCATGACCATCGGCTGCAAGTTCGCCGAGTGCCTTGTAAATTTCGTCGAGCGATTTAAGCAGCAGCGCCATGGTTTCGCCGACTTGCGCCCACATCATCTCCACATCGTCCCAGCCTGGGAGTGTGCGCGTGGCGGCCATGATCCGCAGCTGCCATGAGTAATTGCTTGGCGGCTGTCCTTCGCGCTGTCTGGCGATGAACTCGCCGAGTACATTGAAGAATTGCCTGGCAAGTTGTTCGACACGAAATGCCTGGTCGGTGGAGCGTTTTATTTTTTGCTGGAGCAGGCCAAAGTCGGAGGGGCGAAGCGCTGTGTTTGTTTCAGTCAGAATTCTTCCGAGCAATCCTGCTGACGATCCGCCCAGTTCCTTTAGCATTCGTTCCAGATCCATTTGAGTCATGCGGAAGGAAAGCGCGCCCGTGACGGCTGATTCCATGTGATGCGCTTCATCCACGATCACATAATCGTATTCGGGCAAAACCTTGCTGCCTGTGGCGACATCCGAAAGCAGCAGCGCGTGATTGACGATCAACAAATGCGCAGCTTGAGCGGCCTGCTTCGCGCGGAAAAATGGACAGGTGCCGCCCATGCGGCCCAAACAGGACTCGTTTGTGCAGGTGTCATCTTCGGCAGAAAGGCGCGACCATGCTTCGCGTTCGGTGGGGCCAGTGAGATTTAATTCGTTGCGGTCGCCGCTGGAATTTTCAAGCTGCCAAACCATGATCTTGGCAAGCACGCGCATTTCAGTGGCGTCTTTGGGGCCGTGCGTGCGCATGTATTCGAGCCTGCGCGGGCAAAGGTAATTGACACGTCCCTTCAAAACTGCGGCGCGCATATTTAAGTTGAGTGCTGCCTTAAGATCGGGAATATCTTTTTTGATGAGTTGATCTTGCAGATTGATCGTGTTGGTGGAGACGACCACGCGCGTATTATTTTTGACGGCGAATAACGCAGCGGGCACAAGATACGCGAAGGATTTACCTACACCGGTTCCCGCCTCGACCAATAAATGGTTGCCGTTTGAAAGGGCATTGCTCACCGCTTTGAGCATTTCGACCTGCTCTGGGCGATGTTCGTAGGCTTCGAAATATTGCGAGAAGGGTCCGCCGTATTCCAAAATGGATGCGGCTTCCTCGGGGTCGATGGGTAGGGGTTCTTCGTTCTTCTGAATTGGCGGCGCTTCTTTTTCGCGTGCCTCGAATATTGATTCTGAAAAAGAGGCGGCCTTTATCTTTTTGGCTTTTGTGCCTTCTTTGACACGGGCTTTCAAAGCCTGCTGAAATACCCAGGCAGCATCCCAATTGACAAAGTCTCCAAGTTGAACAATGTCTGAAAGTGTTTCGTAGGGGAGTTCACACGCCATGTCGAAAAGACGCACATAACATGCCTGTGTTACGCGGGCATCGTCCAATGCGCGATGTGTGGCAGGCAGGGGGATGCTGAGCTGCTGTCCAAGTGAGCCGAGATTGTAACGACTGGCCGTTGGCATCAACACGGATGCGAGTTCGTACGTATCCAGTGTTTGTTGGAATTCGAACATCCCCGCTCTGCGCAGGAAACCAATATCAAATTTGACATTGTGTCCCAGGATGGGTGCGTCTCCAACGAATGCTGTCAGGTCACTTATGATATCGCGCACGCGCGGCGCCTGACGCACCATGGCATCGTCGATGCCTGTTAATCCTGTGATGAAATCAGGGATATGTTTTCCAGGGTTGATCAGTGTGGAGAATTCATCTTCAATACGGCGGCCATTGAATTTGACCGCCGCAATTTCAATAATGGCCTCGCGATTTTCATCGAGGCCAGTGGTTTCAATGTCAAGTGAGACGATGGTTGTCATATTAGAACAAGTGTACCATAAAAGGAATGCTCTCCTTTTTGAGGGGAGAGTTACGTTAAGGCAGGCTAATTATTCGGCCAATACATCCGTGATATTTTTTATCTGATCTGTATTTAAGATGCGAGCCTTGGTTTGGTTACGCAAAAATTCCTTTAACTGCTTTATTCCCATGGCAGGGATGGGTGAATCGTTTGCGATAACTTCAGCGCCTTCATCGGTAAACACGAATAATGATTTGACCTCGGGGATGCTGTTTCCGTCCATTTTCTTGGTTAGGAATTTTTTTACAGACTCGATCTCAGTATTGGCTTCGATCTCAGGGCGTCCGATTCCTTCCTGGCCGAAAATGCGCATATAGCCCTGCAGGAAACCACCGCCACTTAATCGCCAGCGGTTTTTGGTGAATTCAATTTTTCCCTTTTGATGAAAAGGCAGGATGACCCAAATTCCACCAGGCCCAACCAGCAAATGTGAAGCAGGTGTGGCATAGTGATACATATTGAAATCACTATGCAGGCCTTTTAAGCTTGCATCTAATTTTTCATCAGGGCGCGGAGAGCGTCCCCAGCGATTACCCATGTACATGCCGATCTGGGTCAACATAAAACCAAGGATCAGGCACAGAATGGAATAGCTGAACCATTCTGGTTTGGTAAAGGAAATATACATACCGGCACCCAGCGTGACCAAAGCCGCGAGGCTTGTCCATTGGCCGATCTTGCTGTTTCGTTGGATCAATTTTTCGTTCTTGATGATTTTCATGTTTATTTTTTCAGGCTTTCTTCGATGGCAGATTTCATTGCATCCAGTACGTTCACATCCACTGCGTGTTTGGCCACGCGTATGGCATTCTTGATCGCGAAGGCATCCGAGCGGCCATGGCCGATGAATACGAGACCGTTAATCCCAAGCAAGGGAGCTGCGCCTTGTTCGCTGGGATCGAGCAATTTTTTGATAGCGCCTAGCGCGGGCTTGACAAGCAGGCCGCCGATCTTGGTGGCGATACTTCCGTTCTTGATGATCTCGCGAATTTTATCGGTGATCAATTTGGCAACAGCTTCAGATGATTTTAGCATCACATTGCCCGTGAACCCATCTGTAACGGCCACGTCCACTTTACCGCCGATCACTTCCTTGCCTTCCACGTTGCCGAAGTAATTCAGTTTCGCGGCTTTGAACAAAGGCGTGGCGCCTTTTACTAACTCATTGCCCTTGCCTTCCTCTTCGCCATTCGAGATCAATCCAACTTTTGGATTTTTTACCCCGCGGACTTTCTCAGCATAGATGCTGCCGAGGATTGCGAACTGTAAAAGGTTTTCAGGTTTGCAATCGGGATTTGCGCCAATATCCAAAACGACACAGGTTCCTGTTGCTGTGGGGAAGATCGGCGCGAGGGCAGGGCGGTCTACACCGCGGATGCGTCCCAGCCGAAAGAGTGCTGTGACCATGCCTGCGCCTGTGTTGCCTGCGCTCACGAATGCATCAGCTTCGCCATTCTTTACCAGGTCAATACCAACAGCCATGGAATTCTTCGCATCCTTGCTGCGCGCTTTTAGAACGAGGTTCTCGCCTTTGTCTTCCATGCTCAATATTTCAGGCGCATGCACAACGCGAATATTCAGTCCGTTTGTGTTTTGTGAATCAAGCACAGGTTTGATCTTGGCTTCGTCTCCCACCAAAATAATATCCACGCCATATTCGCGTGCGGCTTGTACTGCGCCGATCACGTCTGGAGTGGGGTATTCGTCACTTCCCATTGCGTCTACAACAATTCGAGCCATTTGATTCTCCTAGGGGTAATATGCTTGACAAGAAAAGCAAGCCGATTATAATACGGCCTGTTCTAGCGCTGGTGCTGGAATTGGCAGACAGGCACGCTTGAGGTGCGTGTGCCGTAAGGCGTGGAGGTTCAAGTCCTCTCCAGCGCACTCAGACTCCCGAAAGGGAGTTTGTTTCATTAAATGGGCAGAAATTTCCCGTAAAATAGGATTTTGCATTTTCAACATCTACATAAAAAATCTCCGCCTAAGAAACGGAGATTTTTTGCTTGTCAGATTATCAAACTACAACAGGTAACCGCACCTTCGGCTTTTGCCAGCTCGTCTACGGTGACGGGGATTATTTTGCATCCGTGCGCCTCGAGCCTGGCTCGTGTTTGTGGGAAAGATGTCGGGTAGATGATCGAGCCGTTGACGGGCAGGCAGTTTGCGGCGAAGGGTTCTGAAGCGTCCACGTCTATTAATTTGAAACTGTCAAAGTGGTGAGTATCCACCCAATTTTTATTGATCAGCAGAGTGTCGTCATCCACACGGGTAACGGCGGTTTTTAGATGCAGGCAATCATGCATTTGCACACCTGTTACTTTATATCCGTGATCGTTGAGCAGATGTTGAAGCTGGTCGATGGCGGTTTGATTGCTGCGAGTGGATAGGCCGATATAAATATTTTTGCCCAATACCAAAACATCACCGCCGTCCACGGTGGCAGGTTCACTAACGTGGACGAGTGGCAGATACGCCGATAACGCCCTGACAATGGATTCTGTTTCAGGTCTGCGAGAGTCTGCACCTGGCCTGGTGATGACTGCAACTTCTGGAAGAATAAAGGCGGTATCTTCAACGAAAACAGAATCGGGAAGTTCTGTTTCTTCTGGCAATTCGATCACCTCACAGCCAAGGGCGGCAAGTGCGTAGATGTATTCGTTGTGCTGTGTGCGGGCTATATCAAGATCTATGGGCGTGCGGTCAATGTGTGTGATCTCACATTCGTTGAAACGCGAACTGATCTTGCGGGTGATCGCAATGGTCATTGTTGTTCTTCTGTGCGGTAGCGGTCGATGAGCGCTTTTGTGCGCAGGTCTTTGGGGTTTTTGAATAAATCTTCGGGCTTCGAGTCTTCAATTAATTCACCGTCGGCCATCACCAGTACGCGGTCTGCCACTTCGCGGGCAAATCCCATTTCGTGAGTCACCACGATCATGGTCATGCCTTCCTTGGCAACTTTTTTCATAACGCTTAATACTTCGCCGATGAGCTCTGGATCAAGTGCAGACGTGGGTTCATCGAAAAGCATAACGCGCGGTTCCATGGTCAATGCGCGTGCAATAGCCACGCGCTGTTTTTGTCCGCCAGAGAGCCGCATGGGATATTCATCTTTTTTGAAGAGCAGGCCAACACTGTCAAGATTTTTTTCGGCAAGTTCGATCGCTTTTTTACGGTCCATGCCTTTGACAATGACTGGGCCTTCGATGACATTTTCAAGCACGGTCATGTGCGGGAAGAGGTTGAACTCCTGAAAGACCATGCCTGTTTTTAGACGGACATCATGAACCAGTTGACGGTGTTGTCTGCCTTTTTCGCCGCCTTCCACTTTGACACCGTCCACTTCGATGGTTCCATGGGAGGGTTCTTCCAGAAAGTTGATGCAGCGCAATAAAGTGCTTTTGCCTGATCCACTACGGCCAATGAGACAGACCACCTGGCGTTCGGCAACTTCAATGCTGATATTTTTCAGAACATGCAGACGGCCAAAGTACTTATCGAGATTGGAGATCTTTACGATGGGTTCCATATTTATCGATCTCCCTTTGAGAGACGGCTTTCCAATTTTCCTTGAATATAGGTGAGCGCGAGAGTCATGACCCAATAAAAGATGGCGGCCATGATCAAGGCTTCCAAGTTGTGGAATTGTGCGCGGCCTACTTTTGTGGCGCGCCACATCAACTCATGTACGAAGCCTGTGGCTGATACCAGCGCCGAGTCTTTGGTCATGGCGATGAATTCATTTCCAACAGGGGGAATGGCGAAACGAAGTGCCTGCGGCAGGATCACGCGCCTCATGGTTTGGTTTGGGGTCATTCCCAACGCCATGGCTGCTTCGCGTTGACCTTTGCCAACAGAGGCCAGTC
>JAVBXV010000169.1 GCA_030824405.1 Anaerolineales bacterium
CGTGGAAAAGTCAACGCCGCGGATTCTAAAAAAAAGGATTAAATAAAAAATGGTTATTCAAATATTACAAATCATCGCCGCCATCGCGACGATCCTGACAGGGTTATTCTCCCTGCTCAAACCTGAGTCTATTACTGGCTTCACTGGCCTGCGTCCCGAAGGTGGACGCGGCATCACCGAGATCCGCTCCATATTAGGTGGGTTGTTCATTGCTTTGGGCGCGTTTCCATTGGTAGTTAACTCACCCATCGCCTATGCAATGTTAGGCGTCACGTATTTGGGCATCGCAGTTGTCCGCGCTGTTTCGATGTTCACAGATAAATCTGTTGTTCAATCCAATGTGATCAGTCTCGCAGTTGAAATTGTTTTCGGCATCATTTTGGTCATTCCATTATGAGCCGCGCCGAGCTCAACAAACCCGCTCCAAATTTCACACTGACAGATTTCACAGGACAAGAAATCAGCCTCGCAAGTTTTCAAGGCAAGAAGAATGTTCTATTAGTTTTCAACCGTGGATTTTTCTGACCTTTCTGCCAACGGCACATGGCGCAGTTGCGTCAGGATTATGACAAATTTACAGCACTGGATACCGAAATTGTAGTGGTCGGCCCCGATAATGAAAAAGCATTTTTAGAGTACTGGAAAAAGCACGATCTACCCTTCATTGGTTTGCCCGACCCAACCCATGCAGTTCTAAAACGCTTTGGTCAGGAAGTGAACTTATTCAAATTTGGGCGCATGCCCGCGCAAGTTGCCATAGATAAACAAGGCGTGGCACGCTTCGTCCATTACGGACATGACGCGACGGACATCCCTGCGAACGAAGAAATTCTCGATCTGTTGAGAACAATGAATGAAGAATTACATGTCAACAATTAAAGACAAGATCGTTGTAGTGACTGGCTCCACCCGCGGATTTGGCTACGCCATCGCCGAATCCATGCTCGAAGCAGGAGCAACCGTCGCGGTGACGGGAAGAAGCCAACAGGCAGTAGATGCCGCATTGGCCACGCTCCAGCTCAAAGGGCGTGTGAGCGGATTTGTGATGGACGTCTGCGAAGAAGAACAAGTCTACAAACTGGTCGAAGACGTCATCCAGAAATTTGGCCGCATTGATATCTGGGTCAACAACGCAGGTTATTCAAACGCGGCAGGCATGATGCTCGATATGAATCCGCAGGATGCATTGGACATGTTCATGTCGAACGATCTCGGCGTGTTGCGATGCACGCAGGCTATCATGCACTACATGCTCCCGCGCAAACAAGGGATGCTGGTCAACATTTACGGCAACGGAAGTTTCCTGCGCCCCGCGTCGCCTACTGGGCTTTACGGCGCAACCAAAGCCTGGGTCACATCTTTCACACGCAGTCTCGCGGTTGAACTCAAAGGAAGCGGCATACAAATTTTGGGTTTCAGCCCAGGCATGATGACTACTGACATGCTCACCAGCCCGATCGTGGTCGGCGAGCGCGGAAAAGAAATGCTGAAGAACTTCGGTTTTGTTTTGCGCTTTCTCGGCCAGCCCGCCAAATATGCTTCAGACAAATTGGTAAAAACCATCAATAGCAATCGCAAAGAATTTACCGAAATCAAATTGTTCAAACCATGGACTCCCCTGCTCGGCTTGATCCGCGTCGGCTGGGAGAACCTGACCAAAACTGGAAAAACCCCTGAGTTCGAGTTGCATTATCAGGAAGCGTACAGATCGAAATATTTAGACAAAGGAAATAATGGATAACAAACGTCTCTTCTCAATTATTTTGGTAGTTTTTATTGACTTGCTCGGCTTCAGCTTGATCCTGCCGCTTCTGCCATATTACGCTGAAACTTTCAGCGCCAACCAAACCACCACTGGAATTTTGATCGCATCCTACGCGCTCATGCAATTGATCGGCGCGCCGATTCTTGGCCGCCTCTCAGACCGCTTCGGACGCCGCCCTGTTTTGCTTCTCAGCGTCTTCGGCACCTTCCTTGGCTTTTTATTACTCGGCTTCGCCAACGCATTATGGATGCTCTTCGCCAGCCGCATTTTAGACGGCCTAACAGGCGGCAACTTAAGCGTGGCACAAGCCTACATCTCCGATGTCACCGACGAAAAAAGCCGCTCCAAAGGCTTGGGTATGATCGGCGCGGCTTTCGGTCTCGGCTTCATCATCGGCCCCGTCACTGGCGGGTTGCTCAGTCAATGGGGCTACGCTGTCCCTGCATTTGCGGCCGCCGTCATTTCACTCATCAATCTCATTTTGATCTATGCCTGGCTTCCTGAATCACTCACCGCAGAGAAACGCAGTCAGATGACCGAAAAGCGCCCCGCCTTTTCATTCGGCGCATTACTGGTTGCATTTCAACGTCCGTTCACTGGCTCGATCTTAATCACACGTTTCTTCTTTGGCCTGGCCTTCGCAATTTTCCAAACCATCTTCTCACTGTATGCGCTCGCAAAATTTAATCTCACCGCGCGCGATACAGGCTTCGTCTTAACTTATGTTGGTGTGCTTTCGGTCATCGTGCAAGGCTTCCTCGTTGGCCGCCTCACCAGCCGCTATCGTGAAGACCTGCTCATCACTGCCTCGGTCGTCTTAATGGGCATCTCACTGATCGGCTGGGCCTTGGCGCCGTCTGTGCTCTGGCTGTACATCATCTTGACTCCCACCGCGCTCTCAGGCGGCCTGCTCAACACCTTACTTTCCAGCACGCTCACCAAAGCCGTGGCCCCGCAGGAAATTGGCGGCATCCTGGGTTTATCTGCCGCAGTCGAAAGTTCCACGCGCATCATTGCCCCAATTCTCGGCGGCGTTCTATTACAGCAGATCGGCACCTGGGCGCCTGGCATCTTTGGCGCAGTAGTCATGGCGGGTGTCAGCGTTTATGTATTTGCCACGATCTACAATCACCCGATCGTCGCCACCTTCAAACAAAAGAAAGCCGCACCCATTCCCGCTTCGGATTAAAAACCGCTTCGCGCTTAACTGTCACCTGTTCCCATTAAAGGAGTTGACCATGCCCGACAACATCACCCGCTACGAATTGCCCCCAACAGGCATCACCCTGTTGGGCTACGTGGTACGCCGTATGCACAAAACACAATGGCTGATGTCTGTCCCTGCATTGCTGGCCGAAAATAAAAGCAATGAAGCCCTCGCGCAAATCGCCTTGTATGCAGTCACATCGTCAACTTCTTTTGGGCGCGCTTATTACCAGCCGCAATTCAACTCAGCAGGCGCAGAAATCTCCGAAGCAGATTCGACCACAGGCGCAATCGTCACCGCCAAATTAGTCTCCACTTCGCCGCACTATCTCATCACCTACACCGCCGCCATGCCAAACGGAGATATTTTCTCAGGCAGTGAAGAGATCACAGGCACCACCGTTGGCCTACGCGGACTGGGCATGCCCGCCCCATCCAAATTCAATTTCAAATCAGGCACATACACCGCCGAGTTAACAGGCGTCCTTACCAGTGAGCTGGCGCTCTCGTTCATCGGAAGAACCCGCATCCGCGCCTATGGCTTTCTAAACTTCAACGACAACGCGGGCAACACAGGTAAGTTGACCATAGACCGCAAAGAATTCATCAGCCTCGAAATAAACAACAAAAAAATGGGGCTGCAATTCGTATGACCTCCATCTGGTGGATTCGCCGCGACTTAAGATTGACAGATAACCCAGCGCTGCACGCCGCGCTGGGAGCTGGTGACGTTATCCCAGTCTTTATCATCGACCCTGCATTTTCCTCCCTGGCTCCGCGCCGAAGAAATTTTCTCTACGAGGGTCTTTCGGCTCTCGATAAAGACTTGCGCGCACGAGGCTCCTATCTTGTCATCCGTACAGGAAAACCCGTTGAAGTATTAAGAGATTTATTTGATGAGACCAAGGCCGAAGCCATATTTGCGGAGGAGGATTTCACACCCTACGCCCGCAAACGAGACGCACTGCTTGCGAAGATACTGCCATTACAACTGATCCACGGGCAAACTGTTCATCACCCGAAACATATCCACAAGCCTGATGGCAGGCCATACACCATATACACGCCTTATTCCAAAACATGGAAAGCCAACCTCAAAGACATCAAACTCTTCCCTGCGCCAGAAAAAATTAACACGCCTGCAGGAATCAAAACAGAATCGCCGCCCGCGTATACACCCAATCTGCTCTTCCCCGCTGGTGAACAGGAAGCGCTCGTCCGCCTCGAAGAGTTTTTACACAAACGCGTCTACGCCTATGCCGAAGACCGCAACCGCATGGACATGGACGGCACATCTTCGCTCTCGCCATATCTGCGTTTTGGAATGCTCGGGCTGAGACAGGCTGTCAGAATGGCACAGCAGGCTCAGGCGCATGCAAGAAGCGCAGAGGCAAAACGCGGCGCAGAAATTTGGCTGAACGAACTCATCTGGCGCGAGTTCTATATCCAGATCCTGTATCATTTTCCACATGTCAGTCAGAATGCGTTCAATGCTTCGCTGGCAAATATTCCGTGGCGAAATAATGAAACCGAATTTGCGGCGTGGAAAGAAGGACGCACGGGTATGCCGATCGTAGATGCCGCCATGCGCCAACTTAAAGAAACAGGCTGGATGCACAACCGCGCGCGCATGATCGTGGCTTCGTTTTTGGTAAAGGATCTGTTAATTGATTGGCGTTGGGGTGAAGCGTGGTTTATGGAAAACCTGCTCGATGGCGACCTCGCCGCGAACAACGGCGGCTGGCAATGGACGGCGGGAACAGGCACCGACGCCGCGCCGTATTTTAGAATTTTCAACCCTGTGCTGCAAAGCGCAAAGTTTGACCCGCATGGTGATTACATCCGCAAGTGGGTTCCTGAGTTGAGAATGTTGAGCGCAAAAGAAATTCACACACCATGGGATTTTGAGATCAAGGCGGCGGGCTATCCTGAAAAACCGATCGTAGACCGCGAGATCGTAAAAGATAGAACAATGACGGCATACAAAATATCAAAAGGAATTTCCGATACATGAACAGTAAACGCATCCTGCGCGGGGCGGGAATTATTTTCAGCATAACCTTCCTGCTCTTATTGATCGTCCCTTTTCTGATTCCTGTACCACCGCTTGAAAACACAAAACCGATCGAACAATTAAAAGATGCAGACAGTCTGTTCATTGAACTAAATGGCATCAACGTCCACTATAAAACGTGGGGAGAGGGCGAACCCGTTTTTATTTTGTTACACGGGTTTGGCGCAAGCCTGTTCTCATGGCGCGAAGTAACCGCGCCGCTGGCAGAGTTTGGAACGGTCATCGCCTATGACCGCCCCGCCTTTGGCCTGACCGAACGTCCGCTCATGTGGGAAGGCGAAAGTCCGTATGGTGCGCAGGCGCAGGTGGATCTTGTAATTGCCTTGATGGATGAACTCAAAATAGAAAAAGCAATTTTGGTGGGCAACTCGGCAGGCGGAACCGTTGCCATGCAAGCCGCATTGCAACATCCTGAACGCGTGGAAGGTTTGATCCTTGTGGATGCCGCGGTGTATGCAGGCGGCGGTGCGCCGTCATGGGTGCGCCCATTATTAGGCACACCGCAATTCGATCACCTCGGCCCGCTCCTCGCCCGCCAGCTTCAGACGCAGGGAGTTGAATTCATAAAGACCGCCTGGCACGATCCATCCAAAATCACACCCGAAATTTTCGAAGGTTATCAAAAACCACTGCAAGCCGAAAACTGGGACAAGGCACTTTGGCAGTTGACCCTCGCCAGCAAGGAAAGCGGACTGGCCGAAAGACTCAATGAATTTACAATGCCAACGCTCGTCATTACTGGCGACGATGACCGCATTGTGCCCACCGAACAATCTTTGCGGCTCGCAGAAGAATTACCCAACGCCGTTTTGCAAGTCATTGCCCAATGCGGACATGTGCCGCACGAAGAATGTCCTGCCGAATTCATGCAAGCCGTGACCGAATTTCTTTTCGCAACAATAAAATGAAGCAATCCCTCTCCCCCGAAACTGGCCGCGTCGCGATGCGCGCATTGCTCAAAGAGAAATCTCCGCTTGGCCCATTGAAAGTAATGGCGCAGCACGTGGGGCGCTTCTTTCAAATTCCCCTGCCTGGCTTTCGGCCGTATGTGGTCTTTGGCCCCGAAGCCGTGCGCAAAGTTTTGGTCACCGACCGCGATAAAGTTTTATGGCGCAACACAGACCCCGTGACTGATCTTTTGGATCGCGGCGTGCTGATCGTGGACGGTGAGGAACATGACCATTATCGTAAATTGATGGAGCCGCCGCTTCACCCCGCGCGGTTAGCGGATTACACCCAAATGATGATTTCCCAAACTGACAGAGTCTCCGCCCAATGGCAGGACGGCGAAACCGTGGACATGTTAATTGAGAGCCGCAAGATCGCATTGCTGATCATTATGCAAACGCTGTTCAGCAAAGATGTTTGGGATGACATGGCACGCCTCTGGAATCCGATTCTGAAAGCCATCGAGTACATCTCCCCTGGCGCGTGGATCATCTGGCGCAAGATGCCCAGGTTTGGATACCGCAAGCCGCTGAAAGAGTTGGATGATTATTTGTTTGGAATCATTGAGGAAAGAAGAAAAAAGAAAGAAGAAAGTGAAAAGAGTGATCTACTCCAACATTTGATCGACGCAGGATTAACAGACAAAATCATCCGCGACCAAATGTTGACCATGATGATCGCAGGCCATGACACATCCACCGCGCTGTTGGCTTGGGTGTTTGCGTTATTGGGTCAGCATCCTGAAACTCATACACAAGTCACTTTTGAAGTGGACTCAATGGAAAAGTCAGCACTGCTTGACCATGTCATCAAGGAAAGTTTGCGGCTCTATCCACCGATCCACATTGGCAATCGGCGCATCACAGAAGAAATGGATTTCGACGGCAATAAAGTTCCCAAAGATGAGCGGCTGTTCTACTCGATCTACCTCACCCACCGCGACCCTGAAATCTGGGAGAACGCCGAAGACTTCTGCCCCGAACGCTTCGCCCACGGACGCAAGACTCCGCCAATGAGTTACATTCC
>JAVBXV010000042.1 GCA_030824405.1 Anaerolineales bacterium
CGGACTGTAAATCGCATCCACCGGTAATTCACCGATAGGCAAATGCCCAGAGCGTTCGTTGGCCGGTGAATATCCGCGGCCGCGTTCTACCATGAATTCAATATCGAGCTTGGTCTTCGCTCCATCCACGGTAAAAAGGTATAAATCAGGATTTACAATCTCGATCTCGGCTGGGGTAATAATATCAGCCGCAGTGACCTGACCTTCGCCGCGCACTTCGAGGTGCATGCGGGCACTATCTACGCCATCCATTTTGATGCGGATCTGTTTGATCTGCAAAGTTAATTGGATAACATCTTCACGTACACCAGGGACGTCGCTAAATTCATGCAAGACATCCGCAATACGTATTGAAGTGATCGCTGAACCCTCCAGAGAAGAGAGCAATGCGCGACGAAGGGCATTGCCCAACGTCACTCCATAGCCTCGCTCCAGCGGGCTGATTGTGAATTTGCCATAATTACGAGCTTCTGCTTCGCGCTCGATCTTCGGCATGACCATGTTCGTAATGATACCCGTCACGGTTCACACTCCCTTTCAAAAATGCATCAAAGCCGGTAGCCAGTGTTGGATCCCGGCTTTGATGCGCAACTGGAGAACTAGCGTCTGGAATAGTACTCGATAATCAACTGCTCATCGAGACTACCATCGATTTCAGCGCGTTCCGGCAAACGAGATACGGCACCGCTTAATTTCTTGACATCACGGCTAAGCCAGGATGGAGCATTGCGTTTCTCTGCATATGCATCAAGTTCCTTGAAGTACGTTAACTTTGCGGAACTTTCACGAACCATTACCTCGTCATTTTGGTAAAGAAGCATGGAAGGTACATCTGTGCGACGACCATTTACAGTAAAATGACCGTGTGTGACCAACAGGCGGGCTTGTGAACGGCTCGATGCAAAACCGAGACGGAACACAACGTTGTCGAGTCTGGACTCAAGGATCTGAAGCAAGTTCAAACCAGTGAGGCCACGACCAGTCATGGCGGTGTCGTAATAGCGGCGGAACTGACGCTCCAACACACCATAGATACGACGAGCCTTTTGCTTGGCCCGCAACTGACGGGCAAAGTCGGAAGTTCGTCCTGTGCCCATACCCTTGCCTTTGCCGCCACGGCCTGCTGTGCGGCCATGTTGACCAGGAGCAAAATCGCGCTTTTCAAACGAACACTTGGGAGTGAAACAGCGCTCTCCTTTTAGAAATAGCTTTTCGCCTTCACGACGGCAAAGCTTACAAACTGGACTTAATGTTTTTGCCATATTTAAAGAACCTCACCTATATTACACGCGTCGCTTTTTCGGAGGACGGCAACCGTTGTGCGGCACCGGGGTGATATCAGAGATCGAACGAACTCTCAAACCCATGGACTGTACTGCACGAATAGCATTTTCGCGACCAGGTCCGGGACCTTTTACAAATAAGTCCACTTCCTGAATACCCAATTGTTGGGCGGCCTTGATAGCCTGCTCTGCAGCAAGGCGGGCGGCAAAAGGTGTACTCTTACGAGAACCCTTGAAGCCAGCCGAACCTGCGGAACCCCAGGAAACAGTGTTTCCTTCGGTATCGGTAACGGTCACGATCGTATTATTGAAAGAAGCGAAAATATGCACCTGTCCGGAGGATAGGGTGCGCTTCCCTTTTTTCGCGCCAGCGGCGCGGCGGGTGGAACGAACACTCTGAGCCATTTTTCTTTATACCTTTCGGACAGGATTATTTCTTGGCGCCCTTACGACGACCACGACCAGCAACCGTTTTCTTATTGCCTTTACGCACGCGAGCATTTGTCTTTGTGCGCTGGCCTCTTACGGGCAGGTTACGGCGGTGTCGAAGGCCGCGATAGGAGCCGATTTCGATCAAGCGTTTGATGTTCATTTGAACTTCGCGACGCAGATCGCCTTCGACCTTGTAATTTTTGGAAATATACTCGCGGATAGCCGAAACATCAGCTTCGGAAAGATCCTTCACACGAGTATCTGGATTAACTTTCGTAATCTCCAGGATCTTGTGTGCGCGGGTGAGGCCGATACCAAATAAATAGGTCAGGCCAATTTCAACCCGCTTATTGCGGGGGAGGTCAACGCCTTCAATTCTAGCCATAGGTCAACTACCCCTGTCTCTGCTTGTGTTTTGGATTTTCGCAAATGATAAAAATACGTCCTTTGCGCCGAACAATTCGGCACTTGGCGCAACGCTTGCGAATGGATGGCGAAACTTTCATGAATTCTATCTCCTTGCTTACGCTGTTAGTTATGACAGCCAAAGGTCTGATTATACTGGTTCTATTACAAATCGTCTATACTTTTACGGTCATCTGCTGTGGCTACAAGACAGTCAGGATGAGGGGGGATCCTTCGGTTACGGCGATCGTATGTTCAAAATGCGCCGTTAATGATCCATCAGCAGAAACAACCGTCCATTTATCTGGCAAGACGCGGGTTTCATGCGTCCCAACCAGCACCATCGGTTCAATCGCGATGGTCAACCCCGGGCGGAGCAACAAACCGCTTCCTGCAGCACCGTAATTTGGTACTTGCGGTCCTTCGTGCATGGTCCGCCCGACACCGTGTCCCGTATACTCACGAGTAACATGGAAACCACGGCTTTCCACATAATTCTGTATCGCTGCCGAAATATCACCTGTGTGATTGCCTTGCCGCATCTTTTCAATGCCTGCATGCAAAGCACCTTCGGTGACTTCGAGCAATTTCGTTGCATCGGGAGATATCTCCCCTACTCCGGCAGTGAAAGCGGAGTCTGCAACGAAACCATCCAGGATCGTACCGCAATCTATGGAAACAATATCCCCTTCCTTCAACTTTCGTTTCAGGTGAGGGATGCCGTGCACCATCTCGTCATTAATAGAAACTGTGATCGAGGCTGGGTACGGCGGGCGGCCATATCCTTTGAATGGAGAGATACATCCAAATGACGTCAGCACTTCCTCAGCAGCCGCGTTGAGGTCCGCTGTCGTCACACCGGGTTGTAAATGTTCCTTTACCTTCGCCAGAACGGTTGCGTTGATGCGTCCCGCTTCGCGCATAATCTTGATCTCTGCGGGGGTCTTTATATTAATCTGGCGTTCCCAACTCATTCATACCTACTTTTCATTTCAGCAGAGTTGTTACTCTGCGTAAAACACTATTTTTTCAGGGCGGAAAGCAGAATATTCGTTACTTTTTCTACTGCCTGCATTCCGTCAACTTCAATGATCTTGCCTACTTTGCGATAATACTCGATCAAAGGCATGGTCTGATCAACATAAACCCGAATACGTTTTGTAACTGTCTCTGCTTTATCATCATCGCGCTGATACAGTTCCGAACCATCCAAATCACAAATACCAGGCTGCTTCGGTTTGCTGAATATTTGATGATAAATGTGACCTTGGGCACGACATGTCCACCGTCCACTTATACGATCAACAAGAACTGTTTCTGATGCTGTAATATATGGTACGAGGGCAACGCGGCTTCCAAATTCAGAGAGCATTTTCTCGAGCGCGTCTGCTTGTGTTGGGGTGCGGGGAAATCCGTCGAGGATTGCACCAGCTTCACAGTCTGGACGAGTGAGGCGGTCTCGTATCATATTGATAGTCACATCATCTGGTACTAATTCACCTTTATCCATATAGGATTTGGCAAGTTTACCAAGTTCTGTTTGATTTTTAAGGTTCTCGCGAAAGAGATCTCCTGAAGAGATGTGTGCGAGTTTGGTGTTTTCGGCCAAAAGCTCAGCCTGCGTGCCTTTACCGGCACCGGGTGGGCCAAGCAAGACGATAAAGGTCGCCATCATGGTTCTCCCTGTTCTTTTATCGAACGAGCAACGAGTCCTGATAGCCATGCAACTTGAGTTCGGCGTCAATGTTCATAAATGTATCACGTACTACACCTACAACAATGAGAAGACCAGAGGATGATACGAGGAACAAACCAGCCTGGCCGCCAGAGGACTGCATGTTGAACACACCAAGTAGTAAATTGAGCAGGAAGGGCATGGCTGCAACGATACCCAGGAATAACGCGCCAGGTAAAGTAATGCGCCTCTGTACTGTGCTCAAATATTTCTGCGTGGGAGCGCCTGTATGCACACCAGGGATCGTAGCTCCCACTTTCTTTAAGTTCTCGCCATAATTCTGCTGGTCAAACAGCACAGATGTATAGAAGAACGTAAATATAACCACCATAAAGAAGTAAAGCGTCCAGTAACCCCAATTGTTTGTACCAGTGCCGCTGAAAAAATTCGTCATGGATATTGCGAAATTTTTCAGTCCTTCACTTTCAGGGAACCATTGTGTGAGAAACCCAGAAAGCACTGCGGGAAACTGTAAGATGGCACTGGCAAAGATCAGCGGGATCATGCCGGAAAGGTTCACCATTAATGGAAGTGTGCCCTTCACAGGCATGGACATGCGATTTCCCATGCGACGTCCAGGATACATCACTGGTACATTGCGGCGGCCTTGCTGCACATATACGATGGCAAAAACCGTCAACACAATGACAACAAGTGTGAAGATAAGCATGAACCAGCGGGTGCTCGCATCTGAAAATAGTGCGGCAAGATTACCAGGCAATTGAGAAACAATGCCAGCAAAGATGATGAGGGAAAGTCCCTGACCACGGATACCATATTCAGAGATCAACTCCCCCAACCAAATTGCGAACATGGTGCCTGCTGTCATGGAAACCAGGACAGTAAGGGAGCCAAGCCAAAGTTCAGGTGTAAAACCAAACTGAAGAATTGGCTGTCCCACGTATTGGTTGGACAATGAGTTGAAGAGACCAATTTGACCGATGGCAGAGAGAGCCGCCATGGGTACTGCAAGATAATATGTCCACTTTTCCTGCCAGCGACGAGCTTCTCGGGGGTCTTCTTCCATTTTGCGCTGTAAAGCAGGAATGATAGGAATCAACAACTGTAAAATAATCTGTGCAGTGATGTACGGGTACACACCCATGGAAAGGAGTGAGAAGTTCGAAACCGTACCACCAGAGAGCAGATTAAGGAAATCGATAAAGGTCCCGCTTCCTCCGGAAGATTCACGGAAAAGAGCGAGGATTGCCTGGTCAACACCAGGCGCAGGGACATTCGCCGCAATGCGATAAAGCGCAAGCAGAGCAAGCGTAACAATCAACTTGCGACGAATATCTTCCGATTTCCAGAGGTAACGCCAGCCTGAAAAGGTGGTCTTCATGCAATGTCCTTTAGATAGGATTAGGCGATCAATTCAACAGAGCCGCCAGCCTTTTCGATCTTGGCTTTGGCACCTTCGCTCACTCGGTGCACACGCACCTTAAGAGCAATTGAAATTTCACCACGACCAAGTACAACCACAGGGTTGCGCAGGTCTCGCAGGAGATGGGCTTTGTCAAGGGCTTCAGGATTTACATCCGCATTCGCCTTGAAAGCCTCAGAGAGTTGATCAAGATTTACTTCGTTAAAAGTAACTTGATTTGGCGGGGTAAATCCTTCACCTCGCATAAAAGGCAAACGGCGGTAGAAAGGCAGGTTACCACCCTGGCGGTAGAGATGTCCACCTTCACCAGAGCGAGCGCCCGCACCCTTGGTACCACGGCCAGCAGTTTTACCCTGTCCAGCCGAAATACCACGTCCAACACGTTTGCGTTCCTTTTTAGAGCCAACATTTGGCTTGAGATCATGTAGCTTCATGTTTACCTACTCTTCAATCTTGAGCATGTGAATGATCTTATTCAACATACCACGTAAAGCGGGAGTATCTTTATGCTCAACAGTTTGATGCATACGACGCAATCCAAGTGCCTTAGCGGTCGCCTTTTGATCCTTGGTATAACCAATGGGGCTGCGAACCAGCGTCACGCGCAAAGTTTTGCCGGAAGTTTCTTTATTAGGCATTCTGCTTCCTCCGTTCCCAAAATGGCAATAATTCTTCCGGGCGCTTACCACGACGAGCGGCTTCCAAAACGGGAGAACGCAGGGCGTCTAAAGCACCAAAAGTTGCCATCACCACGTTAAGTACATTTGCACTTCCCATGGACTTGGTGAGAATATCACGAACGCCAGCCACTTCAAGAACTGCGCGAACGCCACCCGCCGCAATAACGCCGGTACCACGCGAAGCTGGTTTAATGAAAACCTTTGCACCAGCGACTCTACCGAGTGATTCATGCGGAATAGTAGTACCAGAAAGGTTTACTACACGCAAGTCTTTGCGGGCTCGTTCTGAAGCTTTACGCATGGCATCTGGTACGGCATTGGCTTTGCCAACGCCCATACCAATCGTGCCTTTTTTATCGCCAACGACAACGGTCACGCGGAACTGAAAGCGACGACCACCCTTTACGACTTTCGCGACACGAGCAATCTCGATTACGCGCTCTTCGAAAGCGTCCTGCGTTTCAAACTGTTGTCCAGTAAATTCTTTTTCTGCCATATCTTTCTCCGTATGTTACAACACTTTAGAATTGCAGGCCGCCTTCGCGCGCGCCATCGGCCAAAGCCTTAACACGCCCGACATAGCGAAAACCACCTCGGTCAAACACGACCGATGAAATCCCTTGGGACTTGGCGCGTTCGGCAACAGCCTGGCCAATGGCCTTGGCTTGTTCGGTTTTCTTCATACCCTTCATTTTCTCGCGTAGATCCTTATCGATCGAGGAGGCAGAGACGAGGGTATTACCTTCAATATCATCAATGATTTGGGCGTAAATCCCAGAAAGGCTCTTGAATACATTCAAGCGCGGGCGCTCGGCAGTTCCAAATACATGTTTGCGAACGCGTATATGACGGCGTTCACGAGCGAGAGTACGACTCTTGTTAGCCATGGTTTACTTGGCTCCTTTCCCGGCTTTACCAGCTTTACGACGAACACGTTCACCCAAATAGCGTATGCCTTTACCATGATATGGTTC
>JAVBXV010000206.1 GCA_030824405.1 Anaerolineales bacterium
GCGCTTAAAACATCGTTTCGTTGTCTTCTAACGAAAAACAACTGCGCCATGGCAGATGATTCTGTCATGGCGCGTATTGTTTGTGGGAATAATTTTTTTATGACAGAGAAGTCAGAGGAGAGAAGATGAACATAAAAATGAAAGTTCTATATATTTTCGTACTTGCTGCGCTCATTCTTTCTGCATGTGGCAATCTGGGAGGTGGCCAGCCTGCCGTTGTGCGTGTCGGCTGGGCGGGCAGCCCGGATACGTTAAACCCCGGGTCTGCAATTCTCGCGGAAGCATACACGATCTTTAGTTTGACATATGATTCCATGTACAAACTAAATCTGGATGGCACCTTTTCTTTGGGTGTCGCGGACAGTGTGGAGCATTCAGAAGACGGCCTGGTCTACACCTACAAAATCCATGAGGGAATCAAATTCCATGACGGCCAGCCGATGACCGCCAAAGATATTAAATTCTCTTACGATCTCTACAAAGTTCACGAAGATTTCCCCTACATCAATTCATACACTGCCTACATCGAAAGTACGGAAGCACCCGATGACTATACCGTTGTCTTGACCTTGTCTGATGCAATTCCGAATATCGAGAGCCAGTTGGTCTTCATGTATATTCTTCCTGAACATATCTGGAAGGATCACGCCGAAGGCTCTGCCGCTGTAGAGTTTGAAAACCTTGAAATGATCGGCACGGGTCCATTCAAGATGGTTGAGTACAAACAAAATGAGTTTGTGCATCTGGCTGCAAACAAGGATCATTTCCAGACTCCGCCCAAGGTGGACGAGGCGATCTTCCAAACATTTGAAAGCCAGGATGTGCTTGTACAAGCCATCAAGAGTGGACAAGTGGATATGATCACCGAAATGCCAGGCACTGCAATCGATGCGCTTAAGGGTGCCGCCAATGTTGCCGTTGTGAATGGCGCTCCATTTTCGCCAGGTGTTTCTGACATCATCTTTAATCAGACCGCCCCGGAGAATTGCCCCACAGACGAGGGCGGCTTGTGCACAGGCCATCCTGCTTTGCAGGATCGCAACGTTCGTCTTGCCATGGCACATGCCACTGACAAGCAGAAACTAATTGATGTTGTGCTGTTGGGCTATGGCACACCCGGCCTGACCTTGATCCCTGATGGATTGGGTTTTTGGTATAACAACACACTCAAGGATTATGAATTCAATGTAGATACAGCGAATCAGATACTGGATGATGCTGGCTATGCCGACACAGACGGAGATAAGATTCGAGAAATGCCCGATGGCTCACAGCCTCTTGTGTTCCGCGTGAACTGGCCCAGTGACAGCATTGATGCGCCCAGACAGGCCGAACTGCTTTCTGAAATGTGGGCAAAAATTGGTGTGGGAACCGAATTACAGGCAAGTGATCCAGATGCTTTGACAGCTCAGTGCTGCCCTGTATTTGATTTCGATATCATTCTTTGGGGTTGGGGATCTGACCCAGATCCAAACCTGTTGCTGGGTGTGCAAACCACAGCAGAGATCCCAACTGGCTACAATGAGACTGGGTATTCCAACCCTGAGTTTGATGCTCTCTATGACCAGCAGGCAACAGAACTTGATCTCGAAACACGCAAGGAACTGGTTTGGAAGATGCAGGAAATTGCGTTCAATGATGTGGTGTATATCATTCCATATTACGAACAAAGTGTCCAAGCCTACCGAACAGACCGCTTCACTGGCTGGCTGACCGAATTCCCCAAGATCGAACTGAGTGACGTCACATCTCTTGTTGTGATCGAACCCGTCAAGTAAATCACTTTCAACAATTCCCTCCATCTTCTGAAGGCAGAAGATGGAGGGAATAAAAGGATATATCTTGAAACGCTGGCAATACTTATTAAAGAAGATTACCTGGTCTCTATTTACCATTCTTTTTGTCATTATCCTGAATTTTTTTCTTTTCCGAATTCTGCCTGGCGACCCTGCACGGGCCGGCGTACGTGACCCCCGCCTTACCAAAGAAAACATTGAAGCAATTCGGGTTCGATATGGGCTGGACAAGCCCATCATTAATTGTTTCGAATCGCTTAACCCGATCAAGATCGGCAGCTGCACGGTTAACCCGCTTGATACCCAATTCTTTATTTATATGGGTAATCTCTTACAGGGCGATATGATGATCAGCTTCCACACCAATCAACCAGTAGCTGAAATGTTATCGGAGCGTTTGTGGAATACGATCGTCCTGATCGGCGCTGGGCAGCTCCTTGCGATTATTTTCGGTGTCCTTTTTGGGATGTTCTCTGCCTGGAAGGCACGCACAGCAATAGACTATGGATCGTTGACCCTCAGCCTGGTGGCGTGGAGTATTCCCACGTTCTGGCTTGGTATTATCCTTCTATTTTGGGGCAGTAACAATGGCATGCCGATCGCAGGCATGTCCACGCCGGGCATGTCTTCCGCTCCATTGTTAACCCGCTGGGGTGACATTGCCCAGCACATGTTTCTACCTACGTTGACCTACACGATCGTTTATATGGGTGAATACATGCTGATCATGCGCTCCAGCCTGCTGGATGTGCTTTCAGAAGACTACATCCTCACGGCCAAAGCCAAGGGGCTGAGTGTATTCCAAATATTGAAGGACCACGCCATCACGAATGCCATGCTGCCTTTGGTGACCATCATCGCTATCAACCTGGGCTTTACGGTGGGCGGAGTCATCCAAATTGAGACAGTATTCTCATGGCCGGGGCTGGGGATGACGACTGTTGAAGCACTCAACCGCAGGGATTTTCCTGTACTGCAGGGCGCGTTCCTGTTGATCGCGGTGACAGTGATTTTGTCCAATTTACTGGCAGATCTGGCTTATTCCTATCTTGATCCTCGTGTGAAAACGGAGTAGTAATGGAAGCGCATATTGCATCGACTACGCAAGTTACCTCGCGTTTCCAGGATTTCTGGGGCGTTTTTCGAAAAAACTACATGGGCCTTGTTGGCCTTGGCATGCTGGTGACTGCCATTTTTGTGGCAGTCTTTGCGCCCGTCCTTTCCCCATATGACCCCAGCTCCACACAAGATGTAACCACAGGCGATATCTACAATGCGCCCAGTGTTGATCACTGGCTAGGGACAGATGACGCAGGGCAGGATGTTCTCACAAATTTTATCTTCGGCGCTCGCGTCTCCCTGACAATTGGTTTCTTCGCAGCATTCATCTCTCTGGTGATCGGCGGTGTCTTTGGAATTGTGGCAGGCTTTTATGGCGGGCGTACCGAAGAAGTTCTGATGCGCTTCACCGATATCATGCTTGTGATCCCAGACCTTCCGTTGATGATGGTAGTGATTGCCCTGACCAAGCCCTCCATATTTAATATTATTCTGGTGATCGGCCTATTGTATTGGACAACAACAGCGCGCGTGGTGCGTTCCCAAACCCTTGCAGTGAAATCACGCAAGTTCGTTCTGCGCGCCCGTTCCATTGGCGCAGGCAAGGGACATATCATCCGCCACCACATTCTTCCATTGGTGATGCCTATTTTGGTGGTGCAGGCGGTTCTGGTGGTTTCATCAGCTGTGTTGGCTGAAAGCACACTTTCATTTTTGGGTCTTGGTGACCCAACCGCTCTTTCGTGGGGACAGATGCTCAATTATGCTTTTGGCCGTGGAGCCATGTCCACAGGGGCGTGGTGGGCGTTGGTGGTTCCAGGCTTTGGGATCGTTTGGGTAGTGCTCGGGCTGACCCTGCTTGGGCAGGGGCTTGAGCAGGTTCTAAATCCTCGCCTGGATACTCATCATTTGATGCCGAGCAGGCCCACGGTCAAGAGCGAAGCGGCGCAGCGTTCATCTGAGAAATCATTGCTTGAAGTCAAGAATTTATCCATCAATTATATAAGCGAGGGCAAACCGCCCGCGCGCGCCGTGGAGAACGTCAGCTTTACTTTGAAGGAAGGTGAGTTGATCGGGCTGGTGGGGGAGAGCGGATGCGGAAAGACGACGCTCATGCTGGGCTTGTTGCGGCTCCTGCCTTCGGCGGGGCAGATCGTAAGCGGACAGGTGTATTACAAAGATCAGGAAATTACAGCGCTCAGTGATGAAGAGCTGAATAAGATCCGCTGGCGTAATGTTTCGATCGTTTTTCAAGGTGCAATGAATGCGCTTAACCCCGTGCGCACCGTGGGAGATCAGATCGCCGAAGCCATTCGCAAGCATCTGCCAGATTTCCCCGCCGAAAAACTTCCTGCACGTGTTTCTGAATTGCTGGAGTTGGTTGGGATCACCTCAGAGCACAAGGATTACTATCCTCATCAATATTCTGGCGGCATGCGCCAACGCGCCATGATCGCGATGGCATTGGCTTGTGAACCACAGGTTGTGATTGCGGACGAACCCACTACCGCGCTGGATGTAATGGTTCAGGCTCAAATTTTAGACTTGCTCGATCAGCTCCGCAAAAAACTTGGGCTTGCCATTATTTTCGTCACGCATGATCTGGGTGTGGTTGCGGAAATTTGCGACAAGGTACTGGTGATGTACGGCGGCGTGACTGCTGAATATGCTGATGTCGACACCATCTACAATTCTCCAAGCCATCCCTACACACAGGAATTACTCAAGGCATTTCCCGACCTGACCAAGCCAAAGAAAAAACTTGTCTCCATTCCAGGCTACCCGCCAAGGTTGGACGCGCTCCCTGCAGGCTGTCGTTTTGCGCCGCGTTGTCCGCTGGCGTTTGCGCGCTGCCATACCGAACAACCCGCCCTGCACGAATTGGGCGATACCCATATTGTCAGTTGCCACCTTGTTGAGGCACCCAAATGAGCCAGCAAACTCTTCTCGAAGTGCGTGGTTTGAAAAAATATTTTGAAGCAGGCCGCCCTGGCTTTTTCTCACGCACGGTGCGTCATGTTCACGCTGTGGATGGCGTTGATCTCAATCTGCGTAAAAGTGAAGTCCTTGCGCTGGTGGGTGAAAGCGGATGCGGAAAATCGACACTTTCATTATTGTTGATGGGTTTGGAAGACCCCACCGAAGGCATGATCACCTATGACGGTCAGAATATTACACACCTGAATGACAACGAACGCAAAAGCGTGCGCCGCAAAATACAAATGGTTTTTCAAGATCCGTACGAATCGCTGAACCCCACGCAGACCATCGAAGAGATCGTCACAGAACCTCTCGTTGTGCATGGATTTGATGGCAGCCACGCAGAACGCGGAGAAAAGGTCAAGAAGGCTTTGGAAGATGCCGGCCTCAGGCCAGCCGAAGTGTATATGAAGCGCCACCCGCACGAGCTTTCTGGTGGACAGCGCCAACGCGTGGTCATTGCGGGCGCACTGGTACTCGACCCCGAGATCATCCTTGCAGATGAACCCGTCTCGATGCTGGATGTCTCCATTCGCGCAGAGATCATCAACCTGCTGGCCGAACTTCGCATCACACGCCAGATCGCAGTCATCTTCATCACGCATGATCTTGGCTCGGTTGGCTTCTTCGCAGACCGCGTTGCTGTGATGTACCTTGGCCGCATCGTTGAGATCGGCACCATGCTCGATGTACTCGAAAGACCGCAGCATCCCTACACCAAAGCGCTGCTCTCCGTCATCCCTGTGCCCAACCCGCGCATGCGCCGCGAACGAATTATTCTACAAGGCGAAACCCCGAACCCCATTGATCTGCCCACAGGCTGCCGCTTTCATCCGCGCTGCCCGGTGGCGATCGCAACATGCAAGGCTAGCGACCCAGCCCTCATCCCCCTCACAAAAACCCATCAAGCCGCCTGCTTGCTTCTGGTAAAGTAAAAAACAGTGGATATTACAAGCCTGCAAAACCCAAAAATAAAATATATTGTCAAACTGCGCGAAGACAAACGTCAACGCCAGCGTGATGGTGTCATGCTGGTGGAAGGCTACGACGAGTTGGTCCTGGCCCTCAGCAGTGGACTCAAGCCCGAAACGCTTCTCTCCGCGCCCGAGCTTGTCAGCCGCTCTATAGACATTCCCAACGCGGACGTCACCACCGTCACCCGCAATGTCTTCGAGAAGATATCCTATCGTGATAACCCTGATGGCTGGCTGGGAATTTTTCCCACGCCCAAACGTACACTTAGCGATATCACCTTGTCCGCATCTCCACTGGTGATCGTGGCTGAGTCAGTGGAAAAACCTGGCAACCTTGGCGCCATCCTCCGCACCGCAGACGCCGCCCATGTGGACGCACTCCTCGTCTGCGACCCGCGCGTGGACTTGTGGAATCCCAACGTGATCCGCGCCAGTCGCGGCGCAGTCTTCACCGTACCTACCGTCGAGGTTGAGTCGCAGAATGCGCTGACATGGCTCAGGTCCAAAAAGATGCGCGTGCTTGCCGCCACACCCTCTGCCGAAGAGATGTATACAGATGTCAACATGAAAGAACCCATCGCGATAGCAGTCGGCACCGAAGATACAGGGCTGACCGATTTCTGGATGCAAAACGCGGATATTAAAGTCAAGATCCCCATGCTGGGGCAGGTCAATTCGTTGAACGTTTCAATTGCAACCGCGCTGATCACCTACGAAGCAGTTAGACAGCGATTATAAAAAATGACAACAAAAATGCTCACGAAATTTCGTGAGCATTTTTGTTAAGCAGGTTTATCGCCTTCCCATAAATAATCCCAGGTGGAGGTTAGAAGTTGAAAGCCATGTTTTTCCACGATCGGTCTGCTCATGTTACCCGCCTCAACGACGGCATATTGATAACCGTGTTCACGAATTTCCTTCAAGCGAGTGGAAAGAATACTCGTATACAGCCCGAGCTTGCGATGCTCAGGCAAAGTGGAGCCAGCGAATAGAGTGGCAAAATGTCCCTTCGGAAAATATGTCCACGCAATGGATGCGGGTTCGTCCTTCACGTAGGCGACATAGATGCTC
>JAVBXV010000168.1 GCA_030824405.1 Anaerolineales bacterium
TCCGCATTTCGCTTGAAAAAGATGAGACCCTTGAGCACAAAGTGACCGCAAGTTTTGGCGTCAGCACCTATACTTTTATGAATTCCGAATTGCCTGCGAACAAGATCCTCACAAACCTGATCGAAGAATCAGACCAGGCTTTGTACACGGCAAAAAACAAAGGCAGAAACCGCACGCAGCATTTCCTAGCCGCATAACTCTGCAACTCTTTTCGTTTACCTGCGTAAAACAAATAGACAAACAGATAAATGAAAGGAGTAAAAATGGACAACATCAAAACCCTCACCCGAAGCAAATCCAACCGCATGATCTCGGGCGTGTGCGCAGGCCTTGGCGATTACCTCAACATTGACCCCACCGTCATCCGCTTGTTATTTGTGCTTGGTTTCTTCACCTTCAATGGCGCCATGCTATTGGTATATCTCATCATGGCTATTGTCACCCCCGAGCAATAAAATAAAAAAGCAGGGATACAGCAATGCTGTATCCCTGCTTTTTTATTTAACGAGCCAGCGCGAGGAAGACATCCTCAAGAGTTGCTTCGCCGCTTTCGATTTTTTCCACCCGAATATTTTCTCTGCTTAATAGATCACTCATCGCTTCTTTCTTAACCTGTGAGCTGATGACCCGTAAATGGTCACCCGCCAACCCGACACGTTCGACTCCCTCCATCGTGGAGAGGAGTTCTATCCCCTGCTCAAGCGGATAAGCAAAGACTTCCCAAACATCACCTGTGATAATTTTCTTCTTCAAGTTGGTGGGCGTATCCATTGCCAGTAATTTTCCGTCACGCATCACACCCACTCGCTCGCAGTATTCGGCTTCATCCATATAATGCGTGGTGACGAGGATGGTCACGCCGCCTTCTGCGAGTTCGTAGATCAAATCCCAAAATGCGCGGCGCGCGGTGGGGTCTACACCTGAAGTGGGTTCATCGAGGAATAATAATTTCGGTTCATGCACCAGTGCGATGCCGAGTGAAAGCCTCTGCCGCCAGCCTGTGGACATATCCCCCGTCAGTGTATGCTCATGCCCTTTCAGGCCGACCAGCTCAAGGGTATGTAAGATGCGGGCTTTGTCATTAATCCCATACACGCCGCCATAGAATGTCAAATTTTCGAGAGTCGTTAAGTCATCATAGATGGCGAATTTTTGCGACATATATCCAACACGCGCGCGGATATCTTCGCTTTGTTTGAAAACATCATAGCCGAGGACGGTGGCTTTGCCGTCGCTGGGTTTGAGCAAACCAAGCAGCATGCGGATGGTGGTGGTTTTGCCAGAGCCGTTCGGGCCGAGATAACCGACCACTTCGCCCGCTTGCACTTCAAAGTTGATATGATCCACCGCCACGAAATCGCCGAAGCGGCGCGTGAGATTTTCAACAACGATCACTGGCTCAGCCATGATTCGACTCCGATAATGCGATAAAGACATCTTCCAGCGCGGGCGGGATGATGCGCAAGTCAGTGAGCGTGCCACCCGCAGCTTTGATCTCATCGGGCAAACGTTTCATAATGAGATCAGCCTGACCCGCACGCACACGCACATGTAACTTATCACCGAATGCGGCCACATCCTCAACGTCTACATCTTGATGCGCGACATGGCGCAACTTGTTGATGGGCGAACCGCGCAATTCGAGCACACGCCCATTCAACCGCGCCCGCAAATTAGACGGTGTATCTTCGGCGATAATTTTGCCTGCTTTCATAAATCCCACCCGATGACAACGTGAGGCTTCATCCATATAAGGTGTAGAGATAATGACACTTACGCCGCCGCCTTCGTGACCAGAAACTAATTTGATCACCAACTGCCAAAAATCCTGACGCGTGACAGGGTCTACACCTGTGGTGGGTTCATCGAGCAGCAACAAACGCGGACGAGTTACGAGCGCAGAAGCCAGGCCAAGTTTTTGTTTCATACCGCCCGAGAGCTGCCCCGCGCGGCGGTCAATAAATTTATCAAGACCCACGAATTCGAGAATCTCCATCGAACGCGGCAGCCATTCTGTGGAAGAGAGTCCGCGTATTTCGGCGAAGAAACGAATATTTTCCAAAACGGTTAAGTCTTCGTACATGGAAAATCTTTGCGAAAGATAGCCGATGGTTGAACGCGCCAGTTCCACTTGCTTTTCCAGATCATAGCCGCAAATCATGATCTCGCCTTGCGTGGGCTTCAACGCGCCCACCAATAATCGCATGGTGGTAGTTTTGCCTGCGCCATCCGAACCGACCAAACCATAAATTTCGCCAGATTTTATATTCAAGTCAACGCCATTTACGGCATGTACATGACCAAAATTTTTATGTAATTTTTTTGCTTCTACAAGATTATTTGTCACAGTTAATTCTCACTAAATTTTGTTGGATGAACGATCACGAACGCCTCATCTTTTGCCAAGCCTTCCAACTGTTCGCGGCTGGGGCGCCTGGGCAAGCCATGCGCTTTCTCCATGATTAATCCGATCATAAACGGATGTCTTTCAAGCCGCACTTCCATAAAATCTGCAAACTTCGACGGGGCGCTGATAACTTCAGCAATGCCATAAAACTGTTTTGCACCGACACGAACTTCCACTTGCGGATGTGCTTGAATATTACACACCCAATCAGACTTCAATCCACGTGCCGAACCCAGATAATAATCCGCGCCGATCATTTCATATTGAAGGGGAGTCACCCGCTTCATTCCTGACCTGCGGCCTGTAGTGGTCAAAAGGAGAATGATCCTGCCGATAAGAGGGCCAAGTCCGATGGCGTAAAGGATGCGATGAATCTTTTGGATGTTCTTCATCTTTGTCCAATCGAAGGTTATGGGGCTCATCCTCTCACCTATTTACTTTTTACTTAAAAACTACATCCGCAGGCATGCCGATCTTCAACTTGCCATCAAGATTTTCTACTTTTAATTTGATGGCGTAGAAAGTGGAGCTGCGTCCTTCCACGGTTTGGACGTTGCGCGGGGTGAATTCAGCTTGATCGGCAATGTGAACCACGGTGGCGGTGAAGGTTAGGTCGGGGAATGAATCCACGCGGACTTCAGCGGTTTGGCCGAGGCTGACTTTTCCATAGCGGTCTTCGGGGACGTAGACAGTGATAGTTAAGTTGGTGAGGTCTGCCATCGTGAGAGCAATTGCTCCAGGTTGGACAAATTCACCAGGCTCGACATTGCGGGTTAGGACAACTCCATCAATAGAGGCGAAGATATCTAATTTCGCAATCTGTGTGTCAATAAAATCGAGGTTGGCTTGCGCTTGGGTAACGGCGGTCATTGCTTGATCGAGAGCATTTTTTGCAGAGATGACTGCGGGAGATTGTGTACCTGTCTGCAAGGAGAGCAGGCGGGTATATGCGGCATCGTAACGCTGTTGTGCGACGATCACTTGTCCGCGTGCGTATTGGACATTGTCTTCGGCTTCGGTGTTGGTCAGATCGTTGAAGGCATCTTGCGCGGCGTTGAGTTCATCAAGCGCGAGATTGTAATAATCATAAGCCGCGTCTTTTAATCCGCCGCCCTCTGCGGCATTTTCGGCTTGAGTCTTAACTGTATCTGCCACCAAAAATGCGGCGCGGGCTTCGACGAGTCTTTTTTCAGCGGCGACATATTCTGCGTTGTTTAAGTCTGTGACAACTTTATCGAGATTGGTAAGTGAGTCAGCGAGAGCGGTTTTGGCGTTGTCCACTTCGAGTTGGGCGGCGGTGGTTTGCTCTGCCTGTTCAAAATACCAGGCGGGTTGATCAAATTCATCAGGTGCGGAGAAGCGCAATTCTTTGGCGCGCAAGGCTTCCTGCGCAGAGAGTGCGGCTTGCAGAGTTTGATCATATTTGGTCTGCGCAGATGCGAGGGCGGCGTTGGCAGAATCCACTTGAACGGCGGCTACTGCTCGTTGGGCAGTCAGCAGGCTGGGGTCCAGATGAAGAAGCGCGGTGTTCATTGTCACCTGTGCGCCTTCTTCAACGTCCACTGCTGAAATTTTTCCAGCAAGTTCAGGAGACACATTCACAATGGTGGCTTCGATGGAACCCGAGGCAGTCAGGTCGCCGTTGCTGGTGTCATTAATGGTGCGAAATGCAACGTAAATTAATGCACTAATAGCGATAACGGCAAGGATAATACGAACAGGCATGGGAGGAAATTTATGATTCATGTGTAACTCCTTTGGAGAATAATATTTTTCGATAGATGAGGAAATTGATTCGCCGCAACGACATCAATCAAGTCTCTTGCGGAAGCGGAGTGCGGCGGCGCCCATGATGACCACACCAAAAATGACAAGTGCGATCACCTCGCTTTGAATAGCCGCCAGCCCAACGCCTTTAATTAAGAGCGAGCGAATGATGGTGAGGTAATAACGAAGCGGTATTAAATATGAAACGATCTGTAAAAATTTTGGCATGGCCGCAATTGGAAAGAAAAAACCTGAAAGAAAGATCATTGGCAGGTTGAACATCATCACGGTCATCATGGCTTCCTGTTGTGTGTTTGCCATGGTGGAGGCAAAAAGCCCGATGCCCAGACTGGACATCAGAAATAAACCTGATGTGGCAATGATGAGTATGCCACTGCCTCGTATGGGAACACCAAACCACCAATGCCCGATCAGCAGGATTTCAAATGTTTCTATAAAACCTAAAATAACATAAGGCAGTAATTTTCCAACAATCAATTCCCACGAGCGGATGGGAGTAACGATCAACTGTTCGATGGTGCCGCGTTCGCGTTCACGCACGATGGTTGTGGCGGTAAGAATGGAGGTAATGAAAGAAAGGATCATGCCGATCACACCAGGGATATTAAAGTAGGCACTGTTAAGGTCAGGGTTGTACCAAACCTGTGTGTGTACTTCCACGGGCGCAGAGGAGGAGGTACGACCGCTAAGCAAGGCCTGTCCATTCATTATTTTCGTGGAGTACGCTTGCCCAACTAGGCGTGCAGTAGAAAGTGCAGTCGCGCCGACGCTGGCATCTGAGCCATCCAGCACCATTAATACCTGGGCATCTCCTTCAATTAGACGGCGGTCGTAATCAGGTGGGATGACCAATGCCACGCGCGTGTCGCCTGATTCGATCAATGCCTGATATTCATCGGCAGAGCTGACAAAATAATCAATGACGAAATAATCTGCGGCACGGAAGGCCTCCAGCAGCGCGCGCGATTGCGTGGTCTTGCTTTGATCCCAGACGGCCATGGAAATATTCCTGACATCTGTGGTGGCTGCGTAGCCAAGCAAAAATAATTCCAAAATAGGCATGACGATAATCATTGCCAGTGTGCGCGGATCACGGACGATCTGCAAAAACTCTTTGCGAATGATGGAGGAAATACGGGAGTTGAACATGAGCAAGTCCTTTAGCGACAAGGATGAAGATTAAAAATCAAAGGATGAATAAAAAGAGAAAAGAAGCGCTGAATTTTAGATTTTGATCTTAAATTCAACCTTCATTCTTTGTTCTAATAATTCCGTGCAAGTAAATATCCATGTATGCATCCATGGGGTCTTTGGGCATTAATTTATTCAAATGTGAATTACCAATGATCATGTCGGTCATGAAGAAGGAAACCAACATCCCAAAGAAGGAACGCAGCAACATGGCAGGATTTGTGATGCGCAATTCTTTTCTGCCTTTGACCAGTTTTTCAAATATAGGCAGAACTTTGGGCGCAATTTCAAGCAGCATGGAAGCGCCATGTTTGCCTTTGAATTCAACAAACTCGATGAACATCAAATTCATATAATAGGGCTGCGACTCGAGTTCCATCAAAGCAAGCTTTGCGGCGTTTCGCAGAAAACCTTCCACCGTCTCCCCTTCTGCGGCGAGCAGAGCAGGCAAAACTTTTTTGTACGGATGTTTATCTATGATGATGGCTTCGAAGAGTTCCTCTTTGCTGGCAAAGTGATTATAGATTCCACCCAGCGCAAGACCTGCATGTTCCGCGATCTGACGCATGGATGTGGCATGATAGCCGTGCTCTATGAACAATTCCACAGCGGCATCTTCAATGGCAAGGCGGGTGGTTTCGCCTTTCGTTGGGCTTTCCTTCTCTTTTGCAGGCATAATTTCCTTCTCTAAATAAAAATGAACGAACGTTCGTTTTTATTCTACGCCAAAGCATAAATTTGTCAATACCGAAAATGGAAACCAAAAAATATACATCAGGTAAAATCAAGCCATGCTCCCCCTCACCATGCTTGAAAAAAATGTCCGCCAAAACCTGAAATACAACGTCATCGTCAGCCTCTGGGATGGCGGTCTTTTTGGCGCGGCGCTTGGTTTCGCATCCTTCAGCACCATTCTGCCGCTCTTCGTCGCCTCCATGACCACCTCCGCATTATTGATCGGCCTTGTCCCCGCCATTCATTCAGTCGGCTGGCAATTGCCGCAATTATTCACCGCGAGCTACGTCTCCCGTTTGCGTAAATACAAACCCAGCGTGATCATGATGACCATCCACGAACGCCTTCCATTTCTTGGGTTCGCCATCATCGCGTTGCTGCTCCCCACCATTGGCTTGCAAGCAGGGCTGATCTGCACATTCATCCTGCTCATCTGGCAGGGACTCGGCGGCGGCTTTACCGCCAACCCGTGGACGTCGATGATCTCGAAGATCATCCCGCCCGAAACACGCGGTACATTTTTTGGATTACAGGCAGGCATCGCGAATCTTTTCATCAGCGGGTCAGCGGTTGCCGCGGGCTATCTTTTGGATTATCTCGATTCGCCGCTCGACTTTGCGGCCTGCTTCCTCATCGCAAGCGTTTTCTTCACCCTCTCCTGGATCGCGCTCGCG
>JAVBXV010000277.1 GCA_030824405.1 Anaerolineales bacterium
GCTGGACCGCCTCATAAAGATGACCGTCTCTCTCAGACGAAGTCAGCATCACAATTGCAATATCGGGAAAGCGTCCGCGAATTTCCTTGGCGGCCTGCAAGCCGTCCATCTCTGGCATATAGATATCCATCAGGATAAAGTCTGGATGCATTTGCTCGGCGAATTGGATCGCTTCCAACCCCGTCGACGCCTCTCCAATTACCTCAACCAAGTCTTCACGTGTCTTCATCAAGCCGATCAATCCCTGGCGGAACAATTTATGGTCATCTGCTATCAAAACTTTAATTGTCATTTCTTCACCTTGCTTCCTATAATCCAACTCGAATGTGAGTTGCGTAAAACAAAAAACGCCCAACGATCTCTCCAATAAGAATCATCAAACAGGATAGATAAACAGGCATCATCATGCCTTGCGGCGTTACCCTCAATTTATACATGCGGTATACGGCAACCCCCAGAGAGAGGGAGGCATATAGAAGAAAGGTCAAGCGCATCACAAACAAGGGCATATAAAGATCAACAAGCAAACTTAAACTTGTACGGGCAATTACATCGCCCTGGCTGAGCAGTAGAATCTGGAAATACACAACAACAAAACTAAAAATAACCATCACGGTGGTCAGGATGGTCAGGCCCGCAAAACAATATTTGATTACCTCTGCACGCAGCTCAACATCATTCGCTTTTTGAACCTCTGCAAACTTCAGATCCAAGACCATCAGGCAGGCAATCGCCATCCCGCCAAGGGTCAGGGCAGTCAAATAAAACGAGATGATCACCGATGTGGAATTCCACGCCACCTGCGTAGGGATAAGGTAAATGCGCGCCATGCAATAGATCAACACAAAACCTATTAAGATCGCCAGCCAGCCAAGACCAGTGATCAGCTTGCGGCGATGAGGCTCAAAGTACGTCAGATAAAGCAAGCCGATCATCAACAAAATGAAAATGAGCGAAAAAACGATCTCCCTGCTCAACCAGGATGACTTGAAATTAAGCATAGCCATGAAAGAATGAAATGGCTTACTCAAATGAAAGTGAGCGCCAACCATTGCAACTCCAGCAGTAAAGATGATCACCAGAATCTGGTTTCTAATGACCTGCTGTATCTCCAGGGGGCTAAACTTTGAAGCAGCAAAAAAACGGATCACCCACAACACAAAAAGCGCACCCACGGCCAATTGCATAAGGATCGTATAAACAGGCAAAGCCCATTCACGCAGATTCATCGGTCCATACCCCTGCAAAAAATTTTATAGTTTCTCAATGGATCACCACACTTTGCTTCTGCAATCTCTCCTGTTGCAGGCAGGGAAGATAACACTCAATATAAGTTCCATCACCTTCTGCAGAGGTGACCACCAGCCTTCCGCCCACACTTTCGGCACGTTCACGCATGGTTTGCAGCCCAAAATTATGTTTGAAAATTGCCTGCACAAAACCAGATCCGTCATCTGCAACATGCATATGGATCTGATCAACATTTTCATGCGTCTCTTTTGTGATCGTCACAGCAACACAACTGGCGTTTGCATGTTTGCGTACATTTGTCAGCGCCTCTTGCAGGATGCAAACCAACTGCACTTCAGCAAGCGAGGCGAGATTTAAATTGCCTTCGACAAGATAGGAAAATTTTGTTTCAACCCCAGTCTGAATACCAAACTCGGTCAGGTATTCATCCATGGCGGCGTCCATGCCCTTCTCCTGAGCAAGCGTTGTTCGAAGGCTCAAAATATTTTCGCGCACATCGGCATCCGCAACCTGAATTGCCTGCCGCATCTGTTTAAGTTCATTTTGCAATTGTTCAGATTTGCCTTGTTTAAGCAACGATCCAAGCGTCTGAACCTGCAAATTCATATACCCCAGCACCTGCGCAAGACCATCGTGCATCTCGCGGGCAATGCGCCCTCTCTCCTCAACAATGGACAATGATTGAAGTTGTGATGTCATCAATCCATGTTGAATTGCAATTACAACTTGATCGGCCATGCTTTCCAGCCAGATCATATCCGTCTCGGAAAATTGATCCTCTTCAAAGCGCGCGATCCATAACGCACCAATGGTGGTGCCTTCCAACCTCAACGGGACGATGGCAATTGCTCTGGCCTGCTGATCGGTGAAGAAACAAACTCCTTCGAACAACTCAACCGACTCACCACCCTGTGAACGATAGGAACGTGAATTCCGCATCGCGCTCTGGACCTGTGAATTGGTGACTGCCACAGACGCATTTGCCACCAATTCAGTTTTTTCATCTTTTGAATAGCATTTCAACTCAAGGACCGAGTTTTCCTGATCCATGATCGCCACCCCCACAAAGTTTGTGCGCAACAATTGTCGTACGTTATCGACAATATATATTAATATTTCATCCACATGATCCAACTCTGCGATGCGGCGGCTGATGTTGATCAGGGCATTTGTCCACGTTTCTGCAGTCTGGCGCGCAAGGATTTGCGTCTCGATCGCGGCATGCTGCGCGTGGTCACGCTCTTCCTGCAACATCAATATCTGCCGCTTACGGATCGCCTCGAACACATCCAACGCTTTGACCACAAAAAAAGTGACGATCACAGCCGAGAACATGCGCCAGATCTCAATTGGCAGCCCAGTGGTATTCAAAACACTTTGATAATCGAGCCATGAACTCAAGCCATAATTTTGAGGCTCAATAAAGTTTTCCCCAACAAAAGCATTATGGACCACACGGTCATAGTTGTAATAAGAGGCAGGTCCATAGGGTGCGGCAGGAACGATCAACCCAACCACAACAGCTTCAAACAGGAACGCCAACCCCGCCCCAAGCATGAGACGGGCGACGTCATATAATTTATTCTTCCTCTGAACATTCCACTGGCGCAGAAAGCCCACACCAGCCAGTAAACTGCCTGGCAGGTAGAGCAGGTAACGGGTCCAGATCTCGATCGGGATCTCAATCGGAGAAGGTGTTATAAAAGTGGTGGATGCATACGTAATAACAAATGCAATGGGGACGATCAAAACGCCAGGAATGAAAATGCTCCAGGCTGGCAAAGGATTTAAATTATTCAGGATCCCCCACCCAAAGCGTAAAAGAAGTAATCCCGTTAATATATGAAGTACAACGCGTAAAATATTGAGAATTTCATCAAACTCCACGAGTGACTCACTGGCCAAAAACATATCCACCCAGCCAGCGGCGCCACCGACAAAGCCAAAAGCGGCCAGCCACGGAAGTTCTTTCTTTAGCGGAAAATCCCCCTCTCGCCTTAATTGCAAATACGCAGCCAACCCCAACCCCTCAAACGCCAATCCATACAAGAAGTTAAGTAGTATCACCTGCGAAGCCTAATTAATCAGATATATAAACACCTATTTGTTTTGTGAATTTTTTCTCAATAAATTTTACTATTTTTTGCAAAAGCTGACCAATGACAAACATCGTCATTCTAGTGATGAACATCGTACTGTCTTTACAGACGAAAACGCCCAAAATTCACCTATCAATGGCTTTAATTGAATCAAGCGGTCAATCGTTATACAATGAAACTGGATGATAAAAATGAAAATGAAATGGACATTAACCCTCACAACAATTCTGCTCTTATTGACATCCTGCACAGCGCCTCAAACTCCGCCGACGCCTGCTTCTGTTTCGACAACAGCTACGCCACTCCCAAAGCTGACAGTGGATCAGCTGGTCATCGAAACATACGAATTGGCAGGCAAGCCCAATGTTGAATTGGTACGTTTCACATCCACACAGGGACGGGAATTCACAACCGCAGATTTTGAGATCAGCGCCCCCTTCCCTTCCAAGCAATTGGAGGGGATGCCATTGAGATATGCCGTGACCCTCAATGGCGATACCATCGTCGCCGCTCAATATGCTCAAGCCTGCGAGAACGGAAACTGCATCACAGTTACGCGAAACGACAAGGAAATATTTCGAACCGACGCAGGGGAAATAAGCCCCATCAACCCGCTGCAAAATTTATGGACTTATGATGACCATTGGATTCTGGAAACCAACCTCTTCCTCGCCGACACACCGTTCAACGGGCAGATCTTTGTGGACGGAGTCTCCCTCAATCAAGAATACGGATACGATGAAGCATTCAACTTCCAGACCATCAACGGCCAGCCATTTTATTTTTATCGGCACAATGGCAAAGTGAACGCCCAGTTCGACGGGCAGAAAATACCCCTGGGCTACGATGATGTACCTCACTACCTGTGTTGCAGTGATTCTGGGCTCAACCCTAGAGCGTGGCAGAACGCAGTCCTCTTCTTTGGCACCATAGACGAAACATGGCATTTCATACGAATTGGAGCACCTGCTGTTTTTGAATAGTGGCTGAAGCCTTCATCTGGCTATACGCAAACTCAAACAATGGTCATTAACCAAAAGCTGTACCATTCAAGCAATAAAAAAACTGACTTTCAAAAGTCAGTTTTTTTATTGCCACTCCACCTTGCGATGAGGGACTCTTCCATTACAATAAAGTGGCTTAAATAAAAACAAAAGGAAAAGCAAAATGTCGAAGAAAACAAACTCAACTGTCATTATGAAAAGCATAGGCGTTGCAATTGTCGTTACTCAATTGCTCGATATTATTATTCACGCTGCCACCAACCAACTGGAGCCACTGAGAGTTACTTCAAACATCATCATCCTAGCATGGCTGGCGATCGTGGTTTCAGGAAAATTTCATGACAAGTCTCAGCTAATTGCCGTAGCTTCCATCGCTGCATATTTCATCCTCAACATTGTTTTTCTTTCTCTTGAAGGAGTAACTAACGCCGAACAAGGCGAAGAGTTGAGAATTACCCTGTTCCTGTTAATGTTCACAACCATGGCGCTATCCAGTTGGCTAACTTATATACGTAGAGATATCTTTTCAACACATAACTGAGCAAGCAGATACACAAAATTTCGCGGTTCAAGCTTTACGGCTTGCCCCGCTTACTCATCACGAATATAATATTTTCACTGTAATAATCCCATCCGCCATACACCTGAAAGGCAATACAATGCAATTTACAAAAGATGAACTTGACGCACTGCTAGCCCAGCCCAAACCTTTGCAGCTAAAGAATAGTGACCTGAGCAAAGCAGATCTGCACGGAGCAGACTTAAGCAAGGCAGACCTAAGCGGCGCCAATTTAAGCGGAACATTCCTGGATGACGCCAAATTGCGCTATGCTGATTTGACCAAAGCCAATCTGGAAGGCGCCAACCTGACCAACGCTAATTTTCACGGGGCCATTCTGATAGAGGCAGACTTAACTGATGCCATTCTTGGCGATGCTGATTTAAGCGGCGCCAACCTCAGCAGTGCAACCCTAGTCTATGCCAACCTAACTGAGGCAAATCTAAGCGGCACAAATTTGACTGGCGTAAAATACAATTCATACACACAATGGCCTACTGGGTTTGATCCACTATCAGTTGGGGCAATACGTATAGATTGAGTAGCAGGATGAAGCAGGACTGAGCGTGATCTTCCTCCGCATCAGGTGGAAGATCATCAGTTAAGTTATATTTTCACCAAACGCGTTGATAGATGCCAAACTTACAATACACTTCAAACCCCATGCGGTGATACAGGCGCAGGGCGTTCGGATAAGTGGTTTGCAAAGTACCAATACGATATCCTAATTTCATAGCTTCTTGATAGGTAAGCAGGGTAATGGCTGTCCCCAACCCGTTCTGGCGGTATTGCGGGCGGGCGGCGATATTATACAACCCTGCCACGCCTGCTCCAAAATGCAGGGAGCTGGTTGCAACGACCTGACCATCCGCGCACATTTTATAATGCCGCCATTTAGAATTATTTGAAAAACTGAGTTGACCAAACACATCCAAAACAAATGATCCTTCACTTGCAGGAATGCCGAAGGTTTCCATAAATAAAGGCATCCAGGTTTTCAACTCGGCAAGATCATGGATCGGTTCAAAGGTGTATTCCAATTGTGGAGGTACAAATTGAATCAACTGCTCCAAGTCTGCGGCCATACCGATCATGTCTCGATTATGGGTGAAGCCACAGGCCTGCAGAGATTTTCCGAGTGTGGATGGCTGCGAAAGCGGACCCACCCACCACGTCAAAGGTGTGGCGCTCTGACGAAAAGGTTCCAGAATATTCATAACTTGCTGATCGAGCTCTGTATCATCAAGTTGCGCAGAGGTCACACCGTTATATCCAACGCGTCTCAATCCTGATGTAAACCAGGTTGGGTTTCCCTGATGGACCTGCCCCCCGTCCAATTTTGCAAAATCATGTGACTTCGCAGATAAATTGTCCTCGATCAATTTCGCGAATTCGTTCGAAGATATGCCAACTGCCTTATTGATCATTTGCATCATTTAATTCCTTGTTAACCACGGTCAATGCCGTGTTTATTTTTGAAGCGGAGTTCCATTATACTTTCGGCTTGCATAGGATAAAGAACATGGCAAATCATTCACTTCCAATTTTTGGCGGCATCGAAGGCGGCGGCACAAAATTTATCTGCGCGGTTGGCACAAGACCAAACGATATTCGCGCTGAGGCACGCTTCCAAACTACAACACCGCAAGAGACCCTGTCACAAGTTGTGGATTTCTTCAAACAGCAGGAAGCTGACCTTGGCAAAATTGCCGCCATTGGATTTGCCTGCTTCGGTCCGCTCGACCCGAACCCTGCTTCGCCCACCTATGGGCACATCCTCCCTACTCCCAAGCCCCATTG
>JAVBXV010000265.1 GCA_030824405.1 Anaerolineales bacterium
TATGGTTTGGATGAAAGACACGATGAAAGAGGGTGCGCCGTATCCAAATATTGCGTTGATGCTGGTTGGCAACGAAGAGAATGGCGAAGCCGAAGCATGGGGCACGCCTTTCGTTTTGAATGAATTAAATCTCACGCCTGCGCTCTTCATCGCGGGTGAGCGCACAGGTGAAAAGGGGATTGAACTCCTAGGCGAGATCTGTGTCGAGAATCGCGGTGTGATGCGTTTTGACGTGATCGCGCGTGGAGCGAAAGGTCACTCAGGCGTTGCTGGCACAGGTGATTTGAGCGAAAGACTCATCAATGCCCGTGCCGCGTTGAATGAGATCTTTGCCAAACATCTCACGCTCAAAGCCGCAGACGGCTGGCAGTCACAAGCCAAGTTCCCATTTATCAATGTGGGCACAACGGGTGTGTATAACGTTACCGCGGCGGAGGGAATTCTTGGCGTCGAAATTCGTCCCATTCCGCAGGATGATACATCCGCATTGCGGGCGGAAGTGGAAGCCTATTGCGCCGAAAATAATTTGGAAGCGAAGTTCTCTGTCATGGAAAATGGTGTGGCTTGCGATCTGAATAATCCAGCGTTGAAAGCGCTGATCGAAGCAGTCAGACAGGCTGGGGCGGGGGAAGAACCGCGAATCGGGAAGAAGCTCCCAGGTACCAGCGCAAGATTCGCTCCGGGCGGGCAGGCTGTCGTCTGGGGGCAATCTGGTTTTGGCCCACATGCAAAAGACGAACGGCATTACATCCCGAGCATTGAGCCGTATTACAAGTCATTGAATGAATTAGCAAAGTTGTGGAAATAAAAAGATGTCGCGCAATATTGCGCGACATCTTTTTATACCTGTTGATGATTCGTTAAGCGATGTCTCCGAACCAACCTTTGCGTTCCATCCACTTTGCGAACTCAAGTGCGGGAACCACTGTGAAGGACAACCCAAGGGCAATTGCCCAATCTTCAAGTGACAGATAATATGTGCCGAAGGCGTCGTGCAGGAAGGGCACATAAATGATCACAAGTAATAACACCAACTCCCATAGGACAGCGGTGTTCAGCCACTTGTTGGCAAAGGGCTTGTCGAGCACGGAATGTCGATCTGAGCGGAAGTTATAGGCTTTGAAGAATTGGATCAGCACCAGAGAGACGAAGGTCATCGTCATGGCTTCTTCCAAACTTCGTCCGGAGCCCAATGCCCAGGTGAATAATCCCAGGTTGATCAGTGTTGACCAGACACCACCCAATACCATCAGGATCACTACGGGGCGTGTGAAAATGCCCGTGCGTGGATCACGCGGTTTGCGCTTCATTAGATCTTTCTCTGGGGGGTCAACCGAGAGCGCCAGCGCGGGCAAGCCGTCCGTGGCGAGATTTACGTAGAGGATCTGCACGGCTGTGAGCGGCAGGGGCAGGCCGAGCACTGCTGAACCTGCCATCAACCCGATCTCACCAATGTTGGAGGAGAGCAGATACATCAGATATTTTTTGATGTTGCCGAATACGCCGCGTCCTTCTTCCACGGCGGCCACGATCGATGCGAAGTTATCATCGGTCAGGGTCATTGCGGCGGCTTCTTTGGTTACGTCTGTGCCTGTAATGCCCATCGCAATGCCGATGTCCGCTTTCTTGAGCGCGGGGGCGTCGTTCACACCGTCACCAGTCATCGCGGCGATGTGGCCGTTGGCTTGCAGTGCCGTTACCACACGCAGTTTGTGCGAAGGTGAAACGCGGGCGTACACGCTGATCTCTTCCACTTCGCGTTGCAACTGCTCGTCTGTCATTTCTTCGAGTTCTGCGCCTGTCACTACGCGCCCGCCATCGCGGAGTAAACCCAATTCGATGGCAACTGCTTTGGCTGTCATGGGATGGTCGCCAGTGATCATGATCGGGCGAATGCCTGCTTCAACGCAGATCGCGATGGCTTCTTTCGCTTCTGGGCGCGGCGGGTCGATCATACCTGTCAGCCCTAAAAAGGTCATGCTACGTTCTGCGGTTTCCAGCGTTGCGTTTGGTTTGAATGCAATACCCAATATGCGCAGTGCTTCACCAGCCATCACCTGTGCTTGCGACAAAATTTGTTCGCGTGTGGCTGTGTCCAACGCTTGCGGGCCGTTGGCGGTCAGTACGGTGTCACAGCTTTCCAGGATCACTTCTGGCGCGCCTTTGGCATAGGCTGTCAGCATGTTTCCCATTTGGTGCAGGGTGGTCATGCGTTTTGTTTCGGATGAAAAGGGGATTTCCTGCACTCGGGGATTTTCGGCGTCGAGTGATTCTTTCTGCAAACCAGCTTTTGCTCCCGCAACGATCAACGCCCCTTCAGTTGGGTCCCCTTTAATATCCCAGCCTGCATCTGGATCATTTACCAGCCGAGTGTCTGATGCCAGGGTGGCGGCAATCAGCATTTGACGAAGCGCATCTGTCGGCGCGGAGAGAGGCGTGCCACTCGTCGAGAAGTTGCCTTCGGGGATGTATCCAGAGCCTGAGACTTCGATCATTTGTCCGCCAGTGTAAATTTTGCGGACAGTCATTTCATCTTTGGTCAGCGTGCCTGTTTTATCCGAACAGATCACGGAGGTGCTGCCGAGAGTTTCCACGGCGGGCAGGCGGCGGATGAGCGCATGGCGTTTGACCATTTTTTGTACGCCTATCGCCAGCGAAATAGTGACCACGGCGGGCAGGGCTTCAGGGACGACTGCAACTGCCAACGCGATGCCGAAGATCAGCATCTCGATGAAGGGCTGTCCGCGGAATAATCCCAGCGCGACAATGATGGCAACTACAACGAAAGCTGCGCGCCCAAGCACGGTGCCAACTTTGTCTAAATTTTGCTGGAGGGGGGTTCTGCCAGTTTCAACATCCTGTAGCATCTGGGCGATCTTGCCGAATTCGGTTTGCATGGCGGTGGCAGAGACCAGTGCTCGTCCGCGCCCATAGGTGACGGCTGTGCCGGCGTAGATCATGTTTTTGCGGTCACCAACGGTGAGATCTTCGTTTTCCAACGATTTGATGTGCTTCTCGACTGGAACGGATTCTCCCGTCAGGGCAGCTTCTTCAATTTGAAGATTGACCGATTCGATCAGGCGCGCATCAGCGGGGACGCGGTCACCTGTGTGCAGGAGAATGACATCCCCAGGGACAAGATCTCGCGCTGGAATTTTGACCTCACTCCCGTCACGCAAGACAGTTGCTGTTGGGGCTGCCATTTTGCGCAAGGCTTCAATGGCTCGTTCGGCGCGGAATTCCTGTACAAAGCCCAGCACCACCGCGAATAAGACGATGATGGCTATGACGATGGATTCAACGCCATGACCCAGGAACAGCGAAATTGCCGTTGCACCAAGCAGGATCAGGATCAGCACGTTCTTGAACTGCTCCAGTAAAATTTCCCATGCTGAAACACGATGTGCCGCCTTCAGTTCGTTCGCGCCATATTGTTTCAAGCGATCTTCTGCATTGGCGTTGGTTAATCCGCCAGGCTGGCTTTCGATTTGTTGGAAAGCCTCATCAACGGTGAAGGTGTGCCAGGGTCTTGTCGATTGCATAAGTTTATTTCCTCGTTTCGTTTTTAGGGGTATTTTTTAGATCTTCGCGTTGCGGCATACGTGACTTGAAAATGAAAACATCAAGCAGGTAGATCACTCCCGCCATGATCGGCAGGAAGATCAGCGCGAGGATCTGCTCGCCAAACAATAAAATTTCATCCATCCAGACGGCAGCCGCCGTGCTGCCAGCACCAGCGGCTATGGCGGGCTTCCACAGTCTACGAACGACGGGGATACGGGGGGCAGGTTTCGTGGATTTGGACATGGAAATCTCCTTTCGAGAGTAGGTTGGGGGGCTATTCAAACAAAAAAACAGCAATGTCCCAGATGCTGGGATTTGCTGTTTTAGTTTAATTTTTTACTCCAAAGAGAATAGGGTTCATAAGATAGCCTTTTAAAGAAATAAAACCAGCGCCAAAGTGGCGATGGTCTTGCTCTTTTATTGAACAGCCGGGAAATTTCTTTCCGTCATGACGACTGTTCATCCCAAAAACTGGGCGGCTACTCCCCATCGGAGTAATTAGATTATGTAAATCTATTATATCAAAGTTCGCCCGATTTTCAATTGCTCGTTGAAATCAGAGCCCGTGTTGTTATTTGTTTATGGCATAGATCAGCGTTGGAAAATTATCCCCGTCAATTCCATCCACTTTCCTCTCAAGTGACATACCCATCTTTTCTGCCACTCTTTGTGATGCAATATTCTCAGGGTCCATCAAGCAGATCATGCGCGAAAGTTTTAATTGCTCAAAGCCATACTGCAAAATACCTTGCACCGCTTCTGTTGCCAATCCCTGCCCCCAATATGCTTTATCCAGTAAATAGGCCACCTCAACTTCCAGAACATCATCAGATGGGCGCTGCGGTTTCCATCGCCCGCTCCAGTAGACTTGAATAAATGGCCGTGATGGGGACATCCTTCAACGCTTCACCCAACGCCTGCGCCTGCTTCTATCCCTTTTCATTTGAGTGAACCTCGGGCATACCAAGGTGACCTGTTTTTTTGTATATCGCAGTCCAAAGCTATTTTGAGATTTGTTTCAAGCGATTACATAACTCTCTCATCACTGCCAGGCTTACTTCGGGGCGTTCGCGCAGCAGGCTTTCAAAACTTAAGCGGTCAAGGCAGAGCACGCGCGTATCACCTGACGCGATCATTGATGCAATACGCGCATCACCGCTGATAATGGACATTTCACCGACCACATCACCAGCTTTGCGGCGTGCGATCTCTTTCGCGGGTTCATTTTCAGTTTGCACCATGATGCGCACCTCGCCTGAGAGGATCACATACATTTCATCCCCCACATCGCCTTGTTCAGAGATCACTTCGCCGTCTGTGAAATCCTGCTCGCTGGCGATTACTGCCACGCGCTGAATATCCTGAGGTGGTAACGCTTTTAATAAGGGGACGCGATGCAGATACAATACGCGCTCCATCAGAGATAGAGTATTTGTCTTTTCCATGGATTTATCCTTTTGCAAATTACCGAATGCAAATTTAATGCATTGTTGAAGCCATTCATCTTTTTCTTTATCGAGTAGTGAGATGGCTTCCTGTTCGCTGATCTGTGATTGGGAATTTATGTTTGATTCAAACACACGCAAAAGGGGGCGTATCAGCGCGGAGTCTTTTACAGTTTCAAGTGTTTCGAGCGCATTTGATTTTTGGGAAGGGTCAGAACTTAAAAAATTATCGATAGCAACCCTCAGCGTGTCTTTATCGTTCAACAGACTGAACGCGCGCAAGGCGTTGACCGAGTCGCGAATTGCGTAGTATTCGAGCGAGGCGCGTAATAGTTGAATGCGGCTGTCTTCGTTTTTATGCAGCGCCAGTTTTATGTCTTCATAGTAAAGTGCGGATTTTATTCTGCGGCCAATATATTTCTTGATGTGGACCGTTTCATTCTGCACTGGTAGTTGATCCAGCGCAATGAGCGCGCCATTCTCTGAGGCAGATTCATCCAGACTCTCAATAACGAAGGGGGTGGCTGCTTCGCCGATTTTTCCCAGCGCTGCGGCAATACTTTCGCGTAGGAGGATATTGTCTGTCGAAAGATGATTCACTAAAGTTGAGATAGCACCTGCTCCGCAAGAAGCAAGCGCAGATGCCGCGGCACATCGGACGGGAATTGGAGCATAGACATCGTTCAAATCAACGGTAAACATTGTCAACGCTTGCGGGTCGCTGATTTCAGCAAAAGCATCTAGCGCTAAAATACGTTCTTCGGTTTCTCCCAATGTGGATAGGCTGCGTAGCTGCTCTCGCGCTGGGTCATTGGAATCACGCGAAAGCAGAGCCACGATGGTGCGAATCTTTACACGCGGGTCTGTGTCTGTAAGCATTGGTTTTATCAGTGACTTGAGCATTTCAGTATCGGGGGTGATCGCTTGAAGCGTATCCACTGCCTGGGCGCGGATGGCAGCTTGCGGGGCGGAGAGTTGCGCTGATATCTTCGTCAAAGCGGAAGTGGCTTTTTGGCGGGTGAGTCCGCTCAGTGCAATGAGTCGCACATCCATATCCGCGTCGTCTAATGCTGTGATAAGCGGATCCAGCATTGCTGGAAGATTGACCTTGCTTAGCATGTGCGCTGATACGCGCCTGACAACGGGATCATTGGATGTCATTCCGTCCAATGCCATTTGGATCGCGGTGCCATCGGCATTGACGCCCACCCGATCATCTTCAGAGAAAATGGTCGGGCGTCCTTTTTTGAGCGCATCTACCAGCGCGAGATTATAGGCACGGCCTGCTTTCCAAAAAATGTAAGTGGCTGCAAGTGCCGCGCTGAAACCGACCAGAGCAAGTTGGTTGGCAGAAAAATTTTGTTCGCCAATGATGAGGATGATGCCCGCGATGAATATGCCCGCTTGGCCGGGCACGCCGCCGATAAAAGCGCGGACTTGATCGCGCTGTGCCATTGGAACGGGATTGAAAATTGCCTGATAAGCAGAGTCGGCGATGCCCGACATCCAGACCATTTGCGCGAAGCGGAAACTAATAATGATGATGAAAGTATTTGAGATGGCAAGCCCGCCGAAGCCGATTAAATAAATGACGGGCAGAACGAGAACCGCGTTGATGATCCCGATCCGTGCATATAAACGATTGGCGATGAAGATGGATGCGAGGAAAGCGGCTGCGGTGGTTAATCCATTGAAGAG
>JAVBXV010000097.1 GCA_030824405.1 Anaerolineales bacterium
TTTCGGTTTCGGTGGGTTCGATCATCAACGCCTCATGGACGATGAGCGGGAAGTAGTTTGTGGGTGGGTGGAAGTTGTAATCCATCAACCTCTTGGCAATATCCAATGCGCGCACGTCACTGCCTTCGAAGCGTCCTTCCATGACGAATTCATGCATGCAGATTCGGTCAAATGGAATATGGTAGGTGCTGCGCAGGCGGGCTTGCAGATAATTCGCGTTGAGCACTGCGTACTGCGCGATATCCTTCAAGCCGTCTGGTCCGTGCATGGCAATGTAAGTGTACGAGCGGACAAGTCCGCCGCCAAAGTGGCCGTGGAATGACTTCATGCGCCCGATCGTATGTTTGGGAGAAACAAAACCATACAGGGGCGGAGTATCTTCGTCCTCTTCTTCAATGATGCCGACAAGCGGAGAGGGCAGGAAATCTACAAGACGGGCGCTCACGCCAACAGGGCCAGAGCCAGGCCCGCCGCCGCCGTGGGGAACAGCGAAGGTCTTGTGCAAATTGAAATGCATTACGTCGAAATCAAGGTCACCAGGGCGGACAATGCCGAGCAGCGCGTTCAAGTTTGCGCCGTCGCCATACATCAGGCCGCCGCAATCGCGCACCAGCTTGACAACTTTTTCGATGTTTTCATCGAACATGCCGAGGGTGTTGGGATTGGTGAGCATCATGCCCACGGTGGTATCGTCACAGGCGGCTTCGAGAGCTTTGAGGTCTACATTGCCGCGTGCATCCGATGGGATGGTGACAACAGTGAATCCCAGCATGCCAACCGAAGCAGGGTTTGTCCCATGTGCGGCATCGGGGATGAGCATCTTTGTGCGTTTGGTGTCGCCGCGTGATTTGTGATATGCGGCCATCATCAATACGCCAGTGAATTCACCGTGTGCGCCAGCGGCGGGCTGCAAGGTTACGCCTGCAAAGCCGCTGATCTCTTTGAGCCATTCCTGCATTTCATACATCAACGCGAGGTTGCCTTGTACGGTTTCAATGGGCTGCAATGGATGTGTGTAGAGGAAGCCAGGTAAACGGCAGGTGTCTTCGTTGATCTTCGGGTTGTATTTCATGGTGCAGGAACCCAAAGGATAGAAGCCTTCGTCCACGCTGTAGTTGAATTTGCTGAGCTTCATGTAGTGACGAACCACGTCCACTTCGGCGAGTTCGGGCATGGGCAGGCTTGAGCGTAGTAAATTTTTGGGAGGCAGAGCAGTTTCGGGCACGTCTGAGGCGGGCATCGTCACGCCGCGTCTGCCGGGGGAGGAGAGGTCAAAGACGGTGGGTTCAACGATCTTTGGGGTTGTCGATGTATCAGTCATTGTTGAACTCCTGAAGAACGGCAACGAGTGTGTCGATTTCTTCCTTGCTGTTCATTTCAGTAACGGCGATCAGCAAATGATTTTTCAATGCGGGGTAATCATTGCCGAGATCGTAGCCGCCCAGAATGCCATGGCCGAGCAAATATTCGTTGACTTCGCTGGCAGGCTTGGGACAGCAGATCACAAATTCGTGGAAGAACGGCTCGTTGAAGCACATGCCGAAGCCATCGATCTTGCTGATCTCGCTGGCGGCATAATGTGCTTTTTGGTAGCAAAGATTTGCAACCTGTTGCAAACCTGTTTTGCCAAGCACAGACATATATACTGCGGAACCCAACGCAAGCAGACCTTGATTGGTGCAGATGTTGGATGTGGCGCGTTCGCGTTTGATATGTTGTTCGCGCGCGGTCAGTGTCAAAACATAGGCGCGTTGTCCGCGTGAGTCAACGGTTTCGCCAACGAGGCGTCCCGCCATTTTGTGGACGTAGGATTTCTTGGTGGTGAAGAATCCAAGATAAGGTCCGCCGTACCAAAGGGGAATGCCGAATGGCTGGGCTTCACCGACAACAATGTCCGCGCCCATATCGCCTGGGGTCTTGAGCATCAGCAACGCGGTTGGGTTTGCAACGATGCAGACCAGTGCGCCTTTTGCGTGTGCGGCTTCGACCAGTTTTGTGTAATCGTAAATGCGGCCAAAGAAATCGGGATATTGAACCACGACGATCATGGTGCTTTCGTCGATCAATGCGATCAATGAATCGGGGCCGTTCTCCAGATCAACAGTTGCTTCGTCGCCAACGCCTTCCAATTGCATGCCTTGTGAATATGTGCGGATGACTTCGCGATATTGAGGATGCAAAGAAGGAGACATGACGACCTTCTTACGCTTGCCGCGGAATTGGGCATACGCAAGATTGACCGCTTCTGCGGCGGCGGTTGCGCCATCATAATGAGATGCGTTTGAAACTTCCATACCGGTCAGGGTGGCCATCAGGGATTGATACTCAAAAATTGCCTGAAGCGTACCCTGAGAGATCTCTGGCTGGTAAGGGGTGTAGGCGGTGTAGAACTCGCCGCGGCGCAGCATGTGATCTACAACCGAAGGAATGTAGTGGTTGTATGCGCCCGCGCCAAGGAACGAGATCATGTGCTCACGCACATTTTCATTGCCAGAGGCCATTTCACCAAGAAGCGAAGCGGCTTCCATTTCGGTGAGGGCTGGGGGAAGATTTAATTCAGGAAAGCGATGTTTTTTGGGAATGGCGTTGAACAGATCGTCCAATGATTTTACGCCGACCGTTTGCAGCATCGCATCCCGTTCTTTAGGACTAATTGGGATGTAGGTCATGAGTGGCTCCAGGTATTGCTAAAACTAGTGTGTTCTCTCTTCGCAGTTTTTGATGTACGCAGCCGCATCCATTGCCTCGCCGCTAACTGTGCCGCCTTCGATCTTGATCATCCAGCCTTCGCCGAAGGGATCAGAGTTGAGCGTCTCTGGCTTGTCAGAGAGACCTTTGTTGACCGCGCTGACCTTGCCAGCTACAGGCGAGTAGATCTCGGCAGAAGCCTTCACTGATTCAACGGAAGCGATCGGCTTGCCAACTTCCAAAACATCGCCTTCTTCAACCAGAATTTCAACGAAGACAATGTCAGAGAGTTGATTCTGCGCGTAATCGGTAATGCCAATTGCGCCGTTGGCGGGGTCGAACCATTCATCTGATTTGGTGTACTTTAAAGTAGTGGGGGTATTCATGTTTTATCTCCTGAGCGAATATGAAATGTTGGCGAATCAAAAGAGGACGCACGATTCTACAATCGCGCGTCCTCTGTAATGGAACCTGAGAGATTAGTGGGTTACATGGTTTTGTTCTTCAACCATCAAACCAACTTTACACCGTCGGTATCCTTTGCAGAATTTTATTTCCGCAGGGAGTTTTCCAGAGAGATTATTCGGTTGATGGGTCCTTTTGCCTGAGAGTTTCATCTGGGTTCGCCTGTTCCAGATTTGCACCTTCGGCGCTCAAAATTTGTGAGTCTCTTCCCAACGAACCGTTAAGTTGTACTTCAAATTCTAAGGTCGAGAGAGGGCAGAGTCAAGGGGCAAAATATCCTGCTTTGCTGTGCAGAAAATTATTTACCTGCAACCTTGCGAACACGTTTTGGCTTTTCAGGCTGTTCGATCGTCGGCTCAGGTAGAACAGGCTCAATAGGTTGGGGCAGAGTCTCTGGCGCGGGCATCACTGGCTGAACGGCTGCGGGAGAAAATACCTGCACGCCATTAAGCCTTGCAAAATAATCCTTCACGATCTGGTCGTTGAAAAAGATCAGGTTGAGAATTCCAACCACCATCGAGAAAATATTTCCATACACAACAGCAGCGATCTGGAACGAAGCCAGCGAAGGAGATGCTTTCAGCGGCTGGGATGGATTGCTTAATAATTTAGCTCCATAAACGATCTCGAACACACCCAGAATGGTCGGCAGGATCGTGATCGGCAGACACACAACCCCAACGATCGTGCTCAGCACACTGACAGACGCAATGTATCCCCAAAAAAGATTGATGATGCCGCTTGCAAGGGTCATCACGGCAATGCCTGTGATCAGGCCGGGTTTTTCATTTGTATTCATTTGTTACTCCTTTGTTTTTATTTGTAAAGATATAACGAATGAAAGACAGGATGGTTGCAAAACCATCCTGTGGATTAAGTGACGCCTCGCACTTAACTGAAAATTGATTCTGTTTCAATAGGCAGAATAATACGCTGCAGAGCATCGCTGCCCTACGGTTGTTGGAAGGTGAGCAGCAAGCCGCCAAAATAATTTACCCCGTTCGGGTCTGTGCAGGTGGGCGGAACAATATTCGGGACAAAGGATCCACCCTCCACAACGCGGACGCTGTAAATGGTGCTGGTGTCCATCAGGAAATCGGCATAGCCATTTCCTAATTCTGGTTTGAGACCCGTGAAGAACTGGTCTTCGCCATTGTCCCAGGTGACGATGATCTTAATGCCCGCCACCTGTCTGCGGCGCCCGTCCATGAGCATGATCTGCATCAGCCCTTCAGGAAGCGCAGGGTCGCAGATGGTATCCTGCCCAACGAGGGCGAACGGCGCGCCTGGCTTCGGAATGGATGTAAATGTAGGCCGTGGCGTGGGTGTGAATATATTTTGAGGAGCCAGCGGGGTTTCAAATGACGTGTCATTTGGAATGATCGTCTGCGCCAGAAATTCTGGCGTTTCTGTTGGGAAAGGTTCTTCTATAAAAGGGGTTTCATCAATGATGGGAGTATTTACAATTGAATTGATGGGCGTGCTTGTAAATGGAATGGATACAAATCCCTGTTGCAGGTCGGTGGCGAGTTGTGCAAGCGGGCGTACTCGGTCGAATAATTCACCTGCGGCGAGCATGCGTTGTGCTTGTGCGCTCAGTTGGCCGATCGGGTCAATATCTCCCAGTTGCTCGAGCCTTGCGCGTGCCCGATCCAGATTATGTGTGGATGCGTAGGATGCGGCGATCACGATCCGATATTGGTCTTTGAAATCTGAACGCAAAATGGCAGGGTTCGCGTTGACATACTCCACGGGGGAGATCAGCCACGAGTACGCCAGACCAAGTCCAAGTCCAGCAAGAAGCGCGATGATGATGGCAAAAGTCGAATTGCGGAAAATATTCATGGGGAGTCATTCCCCTGCGGTTGATACGTCTGCATTGAAGAAAGCAGCCCTTGCAGCAATGCGATCTCGTTTTGAGTAAAGCCATTCAGGCGGGCGTAGTCCAGGGCGGCGGAGACGATCTCGGCGGGTGGGTCGCTTGCGATCACGGCCAGTCTGCGCGCGGAGGTCTCTGCATTTTGTTCGGATTGATGCGCTTCAGCGATCATGAGCACATAATCGGTGCGATAATCTGCGCTTAAAAGGTTGGGTGTCACATCTGTGAATTCGGCAGGGTCAATGGCCCAGCCATACACAAGGCCGAGCACAACTCCAGCGAGAAGCGCGATCGTGATTTTTATCCAGTTTGATGAAGACATAAGGGGATTATACCCAGTAGGGTACGATATTAACAAGAAATGCCCGGGCAGGCGATCGGCGGCACCCGAAGACTCTTCCTTACCGTTGCTGTCTTTCGACCCTGGCGGGTTTCGAAAGGCTTCGCCGCGCCGGGCCTGCCCGGACGCTGGCAAGGATACTCGAATAGCAGGGGGGTGTCAACTTTGGTTTTGCTTATTGCTCTCAGCTTTGATGACAGATAGAAATACTTTTACGAGGCTGGGGTCAAATAAGATGCCTGAATTATCTTTAATGTACGCGGCCACTTCTGAGTGAGGCATGCTTTTTCGATAGGGACGGTCACTACAGAGCGCATCCCATACATCTACAATGGCGAACATGCGTGCAACCTTGGGAATATCTTCGCCTTTGAGTTTGTGGGGATACCCGCTGCCATCCCATCTTTCATGATGATAGAGCGGAATGGTCAACGCGGGATGAAGATAGGAAATAGGCGAAAGCATGTTGTATGCGTAGACGGGATGCTTGCGCATTTCATGCCATTCGGTCTCATTGAGCGGACCGGGCTTTTGCAGGATTTCATCAGGAATGGCCATTTTTCCCATGTCGTGCAGCAGGGCTCCACGGCGGATGTGGGAAAGGTCTTCTTCTGTGAAGCCAAGTGTGCGCGCAACTTTCAAGGTTAGTTCTGTTACGCGTTGGGTATGGCCTTCTGTTTCGCGGTCTCGCAGATCCAATGCGCGCACCCAGCCTTCAATGGTTCTTTCATAGGCTTCCTGTAAATTGTCGTGGGCGGTTTGCAGGGCTTTTTCTGCGCTCTTTCTTTCTGTGATGTTGCGGGATGCGGTTTGGACTTCAATGATCTTGGATGTTGTTCGATCTACAATGGCACGAGCAGATGACTCGAGCCAGATATATTCGCCGTTCTTATGGTGGGCACGATACTCCACCGTTTGGATTATGTTTTTCGGTTTGCCTGCAAACAAGGTTGCGATAAGTTCACGATCGTTTTCATGAATAATATCCAGGGAAGAAGTGCCGGTAAGTTCCTCTGGGGTATACCCGAGGATGGTTTCGCAGGCAGGGGAGACATAGAGGACGTGTCCATCCGTGGAAAGACGCGAGATCATGTCACTGGCGTTTTCGGCAAGCAGGCGGAACTGGGCTTCGCTTTCCAGCAATGCTTTTTGCATGTGCACACGTTCGGCGCGTGCCACCCATTGTTCAATGGCTCGTTCGGCCAGATGCGGCATATCCAGCATGGACTCGGGGGATTTTACAACGTAATCCAACGCGCCAGATTTCAATGCTTCCACGGCAA
>JAVBXV010000210.1 GCA_030824405.1 Anaerolineales bacterium
TTATTTTCTGGTAACTCGGCTTATCACGAAGGCGGCGGGATGTTCAATGTAGTAGGCAGCAATCCCATCCTGACGAACGTGGCTTTTATCAAAAACGTAGTCATCGGTGACGGTGGCGGCGGTGGAATGAATAACTACAATAGCAGCCCCGTTCTCACAAATGTCACCTTTTCGGGCAACCATGCAGCCGTTGGTGGTGGAATCAGCAACTGGCAGAGCAGTCTCACTTTGCTAAACGTGACCTTTAGCCAAAACACAGCCGATCAGTACGGCTCAGCAATGTACAGCCAGGAAAGCAGGCCTACCATAACGAATTCGATTATTTGGGGAAATACACCGGGCGACTCTCAGATGTTGAATGATAGGGGCCTGAGCACTGTAACTTACAGCATCATCCCGGGTGGTCACCTGGGCACGGGCAACCTGAATGCAAACCCGAAACTCGGCACATTGAAAGAAAACGGCGGCTTCACTATGACTTATTCGCTACTAATGGGCAGTCCAGCGATCGATGCTGGCAGCCCATCCAACTGTCCAGAAATGGATCAACGCGACATGTTGCGCCCAGTGGATGGAGACAAAAACGATTCAGCGATCTGCGATATGGGTGCCTTCGAATATCAAACACCCTAGATCTAACATCGAATTCAGATTACTGAGGCATTCATAGATTTCGCGCGAATGCAAGCCGTTAGGCTGTTCATTCCATGAGTATAATAAAACAGGAGATTTTTTAATACATGAATGATTCATGGTTAAGCGGAATTGCCTATGAAAAGTTTATGGGGCGTTGGAGCACTCTTGTTGCTCAAAAGTTTTTGAGCTGGCTTGCCATCAGCCCTACTCGCAGTTGGCTGGATGTAGGCTGCGGCACAGGTTCTCTCACCGCACTTATTTTAGAAGCATATCAACCCAAAGAAATTATTTCAATTGATTCATCCAGCGATTTTATTTCACATGCACAGCGCTTGATAACCGATCCAATTGTACATTTTAGAGTTGGCCTGGCTCAATCGCTGGAACTGGATTCAAATTCCATGGACGCCGCTGTGTCTGGGCTGGTTCTCAACTTTGTACCACAACCCAAAGTCGCAATCTCGGAAATGTTAAGAGTAACAAAGCCTGGCGGTAAAATCGGGATATTTCTTTGGGATTATGCAGATGGCATGCAAATGTTACGCTATTTTTGGGATGCCGCCATGGAACTTGATAATAACGCCAACGATCTTGACGAGGGTGTCAGGTTCCCGCTTTGCCAGGAAGGGCAACTTGAATCTCTTATCCGAGAAGTCGGCTTGAAGCAGGTTGAAGCAACTGCCATTGAAGTAAAAACTGTCTTTCAAAACTTTGATGATTATTGGCAACCATTTCTCGGCAATGTTGGTCCCGCACCCGCCTACGCAATGAGTTTGAACCTAACAAACAGGCAAAAACTCGAGGACAAACTTCGTAATTCGTTACCGATTGACGACAATGGGTCAATCTCTCTTAATGCGAGAGCATGGGCAGTAAAGGGGACAGCCTAACACAGCGTGCGCTGGGGACTCCGCTTTTCAGCGCACGAAAAATTCTGATGCGTTTTTCTACGCATCAGAATTTTTCTCATTGAACGGGGAACCCTGTCCACCCCAGCACCACAGTGCAAGTCCATTAATGCAAGCCGTTCAGCGGCTATCTCCCAACAGAATGCGATCAAAAGGAAAAAACGGTGAAAACAAACTCCTTCATCAAGTCCGATCTCTTCATACTCATCCTTCTCGCCGCTACAAAACTGACCTTGCACCTGCTCACCAACAATCAATACGGCTTTCATCGTGACGAACTCGCCACCTTGCACGACGCGCGAAACCTTGCCTGGGGCTTCATTGCCTACCCCCCGTTGACTCCATTTCTTGGAAGCATAGAACTTAAACTCTTTGGCACATCGCTAGTCGGCTTTCGGTTTTTCTCGGCGTTGTCGCAGTCCATCGTGATGGTCATTGCGGGCTTGATGGCAAAGGAGCTCGGCGGTTCACGTAAAGCACGAATTTTTGCGGCACTTGGCACGGGCATCGGCATACTGACACTCATTCAAGGTGCGCTCTTTCAATATGTCGCCTTCGATTTTATGTGGGTTGTACTGCTCGCCTATTTCACCATTCGCCTGCTCAAAACAGATGACCCGCGCTGGTGGCTCGCAATGGGCACGGTCATTGGCTTGGGCATGATGACACGTTATACAATGGGCGTACACATCATTGGTTTAGTCTTCGCCGTTTTGCTCACACCAACGCGAAAACATCTCAAATCTCCGTGGCTGTGGGCGGGCGCAGCAATTGCACTCATTATTTTTTTACCCAATCTCATCTGGCAGATCCAGCACAACTTTATCTCACTCGAATTTCAAAGATCCATCCATGAACGTGATGTAAACATTGGCCGCGCTGACGGTTATTTCACCGATCAACTGCTGATGGCGAATCCTTTCATGCTGCCAGTATGGATCGCAGGCCTGCTATCCTACTTCCGCGAATCAAAATATCGGATGCTCGGCTGGATGTACCTAATTCCTGTTACGATCTTCTTCCTCATGCAGGGACGCGGCTATTATCCTGCTCCGACTTATCCCATGTTGATCGCGGCAGGCGCAGTAATATTTGAACGCAGGCTGGCAACTCTCGCCCCCAAAGAAGCGCTTCGCCATTTAACCTGGAACTGGGTCGCTATTCTATTAGGCTTGGTCATCGGCGGAGTATTGATGCTGCCGCTCGCCCCCGTCAATTCTGCCATATGGAATATTTCCTACGCTGCGCATGATAACTTCTCCGAACAACTCGGCTGGCGCGAATTAAATCAACACATCGCAAAGGTCTATCACGCTCTGCCCGCTGACGAAAAAGCTCGCGCAGGGATTCTTGCTGGCAACTATGGTGAAGCAGGCGCTCTGGAGTTATACGGCAGTGAGTATGATCTTCCCCAGGTCATCAGCCCCGTGGACTCCTTTTGGCTGCAAGGTGCGCCCGCCGAAAATATTGACGTGTTGATCGTGGTCGGTTACTCAAAAGAGACAGCTGAAAAATACTTCAACTCCTGCACGCTGGCAGGTGAGATAACCAACCAATATAACGTGGTCAACGAAGAAAGCGAACGCCGCGACTTTTTCCTCTGCAAAGGCTTGCACCAACCATGGTCTGAATTGTGGATCGCAATGCAAAGGTTTATGTAAGTTTATGCTACTCACAATCCATCCCTAAGTTTGTAATCATAAGGATTTATAAAATGGAAAACCTCAGCGAAAACATTACACCTTCTCCAGAAATTAATGCCCTACTTCAAGAACTACTCAAAGATGTACGGGGTATTTTAGGCAGTCACTTCGTAGGCATGTACCTGGAAGGTTCATTGGCGAATGGTGATTTTGACCAAGATAGTGATATTGATTTTGTTGTAGTCGTTGACGATGAAGTCTCAGAAAGTCTATTTTCATCGCTATATGCAATGCATGAGCGTTTCAACCTGATGGATACGCAATGGTCTACAAATTTAGAAGGCTCATATATTTCGCAACGTGCCCTTCGGCATCACGACTCCAGGCACGCAAATCACCCAAATATGGAACGAGGATTTGGCGAGCGACTAAAGATGGTTTATCACGATGAAACCTGGATAATTCATCGCTACATCTTACGTGAACGAGGCATCACAATAACAGGCCCTGCTCCAAAAACACTTATTGACCCTATCTCGCCAAATGAACTTCGACAGGCTATGTTATCGACACTACATGGTTGGGCAACCCAAATCCTCAATAATCCAAATGAGATTACCCACAGGGGATATCAATCATTAACGGTACTGTCTCTTTGCCGTATACTTTATACACTTCAGTTTGGCGATATTGTCTCAAAAGCCAAAGCAGCAACATGGGCAAAAGAAATTTTAGATGAAAAATGGAAAAAATTAATCGATGAAGCCTGGATCGGACGGCATAATCCACAATTACTGGCTAGCGCAGATGATGTAAATCAAACATTAGGTTTGATAAGGTACGCGCTTGAGCGTGGTGAAGAATTCAAAATGTCTTCATCAGCACATTGAAACACCCCTAACATCATGATTAAGTCCGAATTCCAAAAAAATCTTTTTCACGGGAGATTCTTGCAAAAGACTGGGAATTCGTGCAATAATATTATTGGATAAGTACCTGACCTATTTGGCCGTATTTATTGAACAACCGTTTTGATAAGGAAAGGAGTCGCAAAATGTCTGTGATAACCATTTCCAGAGAATTCGGCAGCGAGGGCGATCACATTGCCCATCAGGTAGCTCAGACCCTAAACTACCATTTTGTGGATCAAAAAAATATCGGCGTCATCCTTGGCCAGTATGGGTATGTGGAATTCGACAAAGAATATGCCACGCTGCCCACCTTTTGGGAGAGATTCGATGCGCAGCGAGAGAAACAGCGGGATGTAATGGCGAAAATGCTCAATCAGGTGATACAAGCCATCGCCCATCATGGCAACGTAGTGATCCTTGGGCGTAGTGGATTTGAAGTCTTAGGCGGGTTTGCCGATGTTCTGCATGTGCGATTGCAAGCCCCCTTCTCTGTACGGGTTGGGCGCATCATGGCGCAACAGAAGATACCTTTTGAGCAGGCAGAATCCGTAGTGAAAAACAACGATAAAGTTCGAGTGGCATTTGTTGAGGAGTTCTACAGAATACCCTGGGACGCAATCCATGCCTTCGATCTGGTTATTAACACTGGCAAGATTTCACCCGATCTGGCAACCAGTTGGGTAATTGATGCAGCGAAAGCCCCTGTAACCAGCCTTGAAACTAATAAACCCACCACCGCCTCCATCGTAGTGGATCGTATTCTGGCAGAGGTCGTTTCTGAAGTACTTAAGTGCGATCAGGTGCACAGGTAGCTGCACCACAAAATAAAACGCCTCTTTCGAGGCGTTTTATTTTATCTATTTGTTAGCCAATTCAGATCTCTTATTCCAGCCGCCAGATCATCGCGCAGGTCATGATCGCCCATGCGCCATTCCCAGTTGCCGCCCAGTTTGCTTGGGAAGTTCATACGCGCCTCGCCGCCAAGACCGAGCACATCCTGCATGGGAGTGATGGCAAAGACCGCCACAGACTTCCACACAGCACGGATCAGGTCCCAGGCAAAGTCGTGCCCGTCCACGCCGAGGTAACGATTGGCAAAATCGCGTTCGTGCTGAGGCGCTGTCGCATACCAGCCCATCGCCGTGTCGTTATCGTGCGTGCCTGTATAGGCCACACAATTGGGAACATAGTTATGCGGCAGGAATGGATTCTCCGGGCCAGAAAAGCCGAATTGCAAAACTTTCATACCAGGCAGGTCGAATGCGCTCAGCAATTCGATCACGTCAGGCGTAACAAGACCCAGGTCTTCTGCAATTACTGGCAGGCCTGTGCCGTGCGTGATCAAACCATCGCCAAGGAATTTATCCACCACGCGGAACAAGTCCTTGCCAGGGCCTGTTACCCAGCGTCCGTGCTCAGCAGTTTTGTGATCTGCAGGAATCTCGTAGTAGCCAGCAAAGCCGCGGAAGTGGTCGAAGCGCAGAATGTCCATTAATTGCAGGGAGGCACGCACACGCGTCAGCCACCAGGCATAATTTTCTTTTTTGTGAACTTCCCAGTTGTATAACGGGTTACCCCATAACTGTCCTGTTGACGAGAAAGCGTCAGGCGGTACGCCCGCTACGACGGTTGGATTGCCAGTTTTATCCAAATAAAATAATTCAGGGTGGGCCCAAACATCTGCCGAGTCGTAGGCGACGAAAATTGGGATATCGCCAATGATCTGAATTCCACGTTCGTTGGCGTATGCGTGGATCTTGTTCCACTGGCGGAAGAATAAAAATTGATAGAAGGAATATTGCTGGATGCTTTGCGACAATTCTTTTCTGGCTTTAGTTAGCGCAGTTTTCTTTCTGGAGCGTAACGCTTCAGGCCACCCGTTCCATGATCCGCCGCCATGAGCTTCTTTCAACGCCATGAAAAGAGAAAAATCATCGAGCCAGGAGGAATTTTCAGCGCAGAAGTAATCAAACGATTCGCGCAAATATGCAGGCGAAGCTTGAAAACTGGAGAATGCCTTTTGCAAAAGATCCAGCTTTTTTGGAATGAACATGCCAAAGTCCACGCTGGAAGCGGGCAGGTCTTTCATCGCATCCAAATCTTCTTGAGTCAATAATCCGTCAGCCAGCAACGCATCAGGACTCAATAAATAAGGATTGCCAGCAAACGCAGAAAAACATTGATAGGGTGAATCGCCATAGCCCGTTGGGCCGAGCGGAAGCACCTGCCAAAGCTTGCACCCAGTGGAAGCGAGCCAGTCGATAAAATTAAATGCCTGCGGACCGAGATCGCCAATGCCGTACGGGCCTGGCAGGCTGGAGGGATGAAGAAGAATGCCCGAAGAACGTTTGAAAGTCATAGTCACCGAGGAGCTTGCAGGGATTCACCCTGACAGCAAATAAGGATTTTATTTCTTGATCAATGATTGATATAAAGCGAGATACTGCTTTGCGGAATTCTGCCAGGAGAAATCCTGTGCCATGCCAGCACGCTGCATGGTCTGCCACTTC
>JAVBXV010000233.1 GCA_030824405.1 Anaerolineales bacterium
GATCGCCAGTGCCGATATTTGCGTTGCGCCGCTGGGATTAAATGACAGGAATGTAACGCAGGGGGCTTGCCCAATTAAATTGCTGGAATACATGGCGGCGGGGCGTCCGTTGCTGGCTTCGAATATGCCGATCGTGCGTGAACTTGTCCGCGAAGATATGGATGCGCTTTTGTTTTCGCCAAACGATCCCGATGATCTTGCGCGCCAGGCTTTGGCGTTATTGAATGATCTTGAGCTGTCCACGCGATTGGCTCGATCTGCCTCCGAGCGTGTGTTGTCGACATTCACATGGCACGAGTCACAGAAGAAATTGATCAAGGTGTATGAAAAACTGCTGGCGGTCTAAATTTTAGCCTGCGTTTGTTTGCGGCTTCCTGTTCATTTCTTTCATGGTGGGGATGAAGGCCATACTCAAGGTGACAATAAAATAAGCGATGCCAAGCGCAATTAATATGGGGGATACACCGAAGCGTTCTGTGAAGACACCGCCAAGCAGCATGCCCAGCGGCATGGCGACCCACGCGCCTGCTGTCATTGCGCCGAAGACTCGTCCACGCATATCTGGAGGGATGCGTTCAAATTCGACCGCACCAAGGATCGGGTTGAGCGGGCCAGCGCCAATGCTGAAGATGAGTCCTGTGACCACCAGAACGGCCAGGGGCGGGTAAAAGAGATAGAACCAAAACCGCAAGCCTGTTAAGATGAACGCCGCAACAAAGGTTGCGTGGCGCGGCAGGCGATGACCGATGGCAGCAAAGATCAATCCACCGATCACGGCTCCGCCTCCGTTTGCAGCGACCAACAATCCCAGTCCGATGGCATCTCCATATACTTGTTTTACATAGACAGGCTGCACCACGCCGCCGAAGATCGCGTCGAGAAAATTTGTCAGCATGACCATGATGACGATGACCAGGATCAGCTTGTCGTGAGCAATGAAGCGCAGTCCATCGCGTAGCTCATCAAAGTATCCGCTGGATTTATTTTCCTTTTCGACAGGTTTTTTTCCAGCAATGGCAAACCAGATAATTCCTGCTGAAACAAAGAATGAAGCGGCATCCAGCCAGAGAACATTTTCCGTGCCCATGACGGCGATCAAAATGCCTGCGAGCGGCGCACCAACAAGCCTTGCACCACGCTCAATAATGTGGGTCAGGGAGGTGGCTCTTTCGATGGGCATACCCGCTTGTTCTGCAAGTTCTGGAAGCAATGCCGCGCGGGCAGTGCCGCCTGGCGAGTCAAGTAATGCGCCAAGAAATACGAGCACCATCAATTGCCAGAATTCGAGCCCGATGGTGAAATGGAGCAGCGGAATCATGGCGGTGGTTACGCCGCTTGCGATATCTGAAATAATACTGGTGCGTTTATAGCCGAGTCTGTCGATCAGGGTTCCGCCAAAGAAGCCAGCGATGACCACGGGCAGGATCGTAAAAAAGCCTGTGATGCCTGTTTGTGTGGCACTGCCTGTGGTTTGAAGCACGAACCACGGAATGGCTATGGCCGAAAAGACATTACCAACGAGGGAAATTGCGTTGGCTGTAAATAGAAAGTAAATAGGAATTGGGTTTGGCTTTTTTTCTTCCACCATTTGTATCAATGCACCTCTAAAGATTTTGTAATTATCGTTGCTGTGATTTGATCACTTGAAGACATCCACTACTTCCTGCGGTATTGCCAGCGGACGTCCACTTTGCGTGTCGACGAAGACCCAGTCTGTTTCACCTTTGACCAGAACTTTTGCATCTGAGATGCGGATGAATTCATATTTTCGCATGGAGCGGACGCGTTGAATGTTTTCCACCCATGTTTTGATCTCAATTTCTTCGCCAACAAAGGCGGGGAGAAAATATTCAATTCTGTGGCCGCGCACAACCCAGGTTGCATTGGGACCCTGCACTTGAATTCCGCCAATGGACGCATAGTGTTCCACTGCGATATCCTGCATCCATTGCACGTAAGCCACGTTGTTGACATGACCGTTCTCGTCAATTGCATTTTGGGGAATGGTGATCGTTTTTGAGTAAGTGTTTGAGATGGGCATAATGTTTTTTATTTTATCGGATAAATGAAATGATGAAGCCAGTCAATGCTCCACCTGCGATCAACCAGGTGGAGTTGATCTTGTAGCGTAGAAGCAGGATCAATGAAGTGACCGCCATGACAGCGGTGAGCAGATCTGTCAGCGAGGTGGATGCGAGTTGAAAAGTGACAGCAGCCATCAATCCAAGTGATGAAGCGTTGACTCCATCCAGCAGGCTGCTCATCCAGGTTGAGTTGCGAATCCGCGGGATGAATGGATTCGAGATGGCGACGAAAATAAATGAGGGTAGGAAGATTCCAAGTGTGGCGAGCAGTGCGCCCGAAGTGCCACCGAGGATATACCCGATAAATGTTGCCGCAGTAAAAAGCGGACCAGGTGTGACTTGCCCGATGGCGATGGCATCAATGAGCTGCTGGTCGGTCAGCCAGCCGAGGCGCAGGACGAAATCGGCGCGCAGGAATGCGAGCAGAACATATCCGCTTCCATATAGAACTGAGCCGATCTTGAGAAATGTCAAAAATAAAACTGGCAGGCTGAATGGAATGGATATTTGCGCCAGTGCTAGTCCGCTGAAAGGGAGCAAGACCACAGGGTGTAGATTTCGGATGCGCTGGTAATTTTTTACAAGCATGGCGATGATCCCGCCCGCAAAGAGCAACAGGATCTCATTGATCCCGAGGAAATACAAAGCAATGACTGCTGCGCCAATGATTGCCAGTAAATAATTTTTGAAGGCTTTGCTTCCGAGGGTCCACAGGGCTTGTGTGATAATGGCGATGACCACAGGTTTGATGCCATACAGTAGCCAGCCTACTTGTGGAGTGGTTCCATATTGAACATATAGCCATGCAAGGATAAGGACAATTAAAGTGGCGGGCGCAATGAAACAAAATCCAGCGAGGATCAAACCAAGCCAGCCCGCGCGCAGGTAGCCGATGTGGATCGCCATTTCAGTTGAGTTGGGGCCAGGGATTAAGTTTGTTGCGCCGAGCAGGTCAAGAAATTCTTCATCCGTAAGCCATTGACGGCGCTTGACGACTTCATCATGCATGATCGCGATGTGTGCGGCGGGGCCGCCAAACGCGGTGAAGCCAAGTTTAAGGAAGAGCAAAGTTACTTCAGCGAGTGGAGACATGCGCCCAAGTGTACCGCGACTCTTAATCGGTTTGTTTGAATTTCCCCAGCAAGGTTTCCTGTTCTGCCAAGCCTTCACATTGAAGATCAAGCTGCTTGTATTCTGCTTGAAAATGGAGCATGAATTTTTCATGAGCTTCGGCAGATACCCATCGGTCAATAGTGATGAAGTGATGGGTATCTGCTTCTTTAGCCAGTAATTCAGTTCCCAGGTAGCCTTCACTTTTATTGAACAGATTTACCCATGCGCCGTTGTTGGCGTAGATTTTTTTGAAGGCGGGCAGGTGCTCTTGTTTTACTTGATACTCCCAAATAATAAGGTACATGTTTTTACCTCGTTTGGTCTGCGTTGCGCCACCAGTAAAATGTGATGAATAATCCAAATGCGCTTGCAAGAAGTACGATTACATAGCTGTGTATTCCGAGAGATTCTGTGCGCGGCCCCATTGCGCCGCTGAACAAGGCAGGTATAGACCACGGCAGCCAGCCGCCCCATCCCATCACTGCGGCGATCTGCGCAAGGGCTACTGTAAAGATCGTCCAACCAAAGGCGGGCATGAAGCCGCGTCCGCTGCTGGCGATGAATGCCACGAGAGGCAGGAGCAGGATCGTCAATACACCCGCACCGAGGATGTCTACAGTTGCAGAACGAAATAATTCACCCGACCAGCCAGGAATGACAACGGCATCTCCAACGAGCAAGCCAACGCCAAAACTTAATACGGTCATAAAGAATGTCCAAGTTGCAATGACTGTAAATTTTGCACCGACAATGGCTTCGCGAGAAGTGGGCAGGGAAAGCAATTCTTTTACGGTGCGGTCTGAGAATTCACGGCCAAACACCCAGATGGTTACGATGGCAAAGAGGATCGCTCCGCCAACGGCTTCTGCTTGTGCAAGCAGGTTGAAAAAAGAAGGCCAGTCTGCTGTGCCAGTGGTCAACTGTGCCTTTGTTCCGATCAACCCCATTGATTTTGCGGCCTCGGGGTCTTTCAAAATGATCATGAACAAACCACCAACCAATGGCGCAATCAAAAATCCTAGGGTGGTGAACAAGGGTACTTTTGAACGAAATGCTTTCAGGCTCTCTGTGTATAGTGCGGAAGAAAATGTATTCATTTTGTATTTCCTGTTAACTGCATAAAATGCTCTTCGAGATCTTGTTGTTCCACAATCAGGCGAGTGGGCGGCATATCGGCATTGACCAGCAGGCGTGCAATTTCATCAGGCGCTTCAAGTGCGCGAGCATCGCTTATGTAAATCGAATCATTATGGATGATCGCAGAATAATTCTCTTTGGTTAGCAGTGCATGTGCTTTTGTAAATTCACGCACTTTGACCTGCAGCCGCCGTTCACGGAATTGCTCCAGTTTTTCGGCATTCAGGTCTTCAATGATCTGCCCTTTGTGAATGATCCCAATGCGTGTGGCAATACGATCCACTTCGGTGAGGATGTGGCTGGACATAAAAACGGTCACTCCGTTTTTCGCCAGATTTGAAAGCAACTCACGAATTTCAACAACGCCCGCGGGGTCGAGTCCATTGGCGGGTTCATCCAGAATCAACAAACTCGGGTTGTGGATCATCGCGCGCGCCAGCCCAAGGCGTTGCAGATTGCCCATTGAAAGTGTGCCAGCTTTCCGCTTGGAATAGGAAGCGATAAAAAGTTTTTCCATCACATCGTCTACAACTTTTGGATTTTTAAGTCTATACAAACGACGCGCAATATCCAGATTTTCCCTGACCGTTAATTCTGGATAAGCCGATGGACTCTCTACGAGATGCCCAACCTGCGCCCACGGCCCGCTTCCACCGCGACCGAGAGCCTGCCCCAGCACTTTGACATTTCCTTCGCTCGGGCGGATCATTCCTAAAAGCATACGGATGGTGGTGGTCTTGCCTGCGCCATTGAGGCCGAGAAAACCAAATATCTCGCCCTGGTTCACTTGCAGGTTGGCGTTTTGGACGGCATGTACATCGCCATATTGTTTTGATAAATTATTTGTTTCGATTACATAGTTCATGCTATTCTCCGATCACATACCCTGCCACGAGATCGATCATCACATCCATGGTTTCCTTGTAGGCGTTTTCACCAAGGTCTTCGCGATGCAGCCCCATAAAAAATAAACTTTTGATCAGGTTGCTGATGATGCGCGGCGAAGCTTTGACGGTAATACCTTCGCGTTTTATTTTTTTTATGAATTCATTTGTGAAGTCTTCATCGTTACTGGCATGCTGCGCCACCCGTTCAGCAGGGACTTTTCTCACCAGATAATCGAAATCGGATTTGCTGAAATTCTTAAGCAGGGGATAGGCACCCCAGGTAAGCAGAAAACTTTTGAGCATGTCGCTTACATTCTTGCGCGCGTCCGCTTTTGGTTTTATTGTGTACTCGAGAATGCTGGTTTGAATTTCTTTTTCGATCTGCTCCAGAATTTCGAGGAACAGTTCCTCTTTGGACTCGAAAAATAAATAGAAGGCTCCCTTGGATATTCCAACGGCTTCGGTTAATTCGTCCACACTGGTTTTCTTGAGTCCATGCTTTTCGAAGAGCTTCCTTCCCTTCTCTCGCATTTGAGCACGAATGGCTTCTTTTTCCCGTGTTGAAAATGCTTTTGGCATACAGGCTCCTTTTTGTGACTAAATTTATAATAATAGTCACTGCTATTATAACCAAAGCTGGAAACGTGTCAAGCTGACCGCCGCGTTTTTTTATGCTCGCGGTAGTTTCAATGCGAATGTTTTAGGATGGGATGTATTGTTGTTAAGAATCGAAAATCGCCTCAGTACTGAGGCGATTTTCGATTGGATCACTATTTTTTACGAAGCAGGGTTTTGACCCGCTTCACAAGGTCTTCGGGATTGAATGGCTTGGTGACATAATCATTCGCGCCAGCAACGTAGGCAATGGCTTTGCTGTCACTATCCTCCATGGCCGTGATAATGACAATGGGGGTGTTCGCAAAAGTTGTATTGGTGCGCAGTGCCCTGCACAACTCGAACCCATTGGGCTCTGGCATCATTAAGTCCAGGACGAAAAGATCGGGTGTGAGCGAGCTTGCGATTTCCATGGCTTTGGTGCTGTCATTCAGCGAGGTCGGCTGGTGACCTTCCATGAGCATGATATTCGCAACAAGGTCAGTAACCTGCCTGTCATCATCTACGATCAGGATCTTTGCCATAATAAATTCCTCAAACTAATTTACGGGGCATGATATTAAAAATAATTATAGCCTGAACTTTTTTATATTTTCAAAAAAATAATGACAATATCATTCTCGTAGTTTTTGCGCGACAGAAAGATCTTGTTACTCTTCTTCTTTCGCCCTGCCCAAAAGGGTGCTGACCCTGCTGGTTAGATCTT
>JAVBXV010000232.1 GCA_030824405.1 Anaerolineales bacterium
CCACGGGGCGGGAGTGTCTTCGCGGAATTCATCTACACTGGGGCCGCGCAGTTGGGGCAGACGCCACGTTCCATAGAGATAACTAAAGACCAACAGCAGAATTGTCGCTGGCCAGCCTGTGACGAAGTTAGTCAGGGCTAATGAATTCACATTTTCATTTTCGAACAATGCAAATTGCAGGAACAGACGGGCGGCGAAGAACAGTGCCCATGCGAAAGTGACTTCGCTGTAGGCAGGGCGCACCAGCGGATGCCAGTACCAATCCAGCGGCCAGCGGCGGGCGAGATAACTTGTCCATGCCACCATGGGGCGGCGGATGATCAGGCTGACGAGGGTCAGGAGCAAGGTCATGCTTCCGCTGACAAGGCCAGGCAGAAAGAAACCTTCAGATTTTCCAAGAAACCATGCAATGCCGATTGCAACTGCCACACTGCCAACACCTGCCAGAGCATATAACAAAGATTGTTTGCGAATGATCCGCACGATCGCAATGCCAATGGAGATCACAAGCGCGCTTCCCATCGCGGCTTGAAAACCAACCAATCCATTGATCACAAGAAAAATAATTGGGGGAAGGATCGCATCCAGAAAGGAGTTGCGCCCTGCAAATACCGTGCGCAGTTCTTCAAGCAGTTCGCGCCATTTTTGTTGTTTCATATTTTCAAGCGTGGCTTACGCGTGTTTTCCAAGCCAGAATTTTCGCCAGTCACCGTTGCTCGATTGCAGGTTGATGAAAGCATAGAGACTGCCAGCGAAGAATCCAAGGGTCATCATGGCAACTGTCCATACGATGGCGACAGGCAGGGATTTTTCACGGTAGATGATCCAGGCCGAGAAGAGGGTGAAGCCCGTGTACAAGTCCACGAGCGAGACGATGCCCCACGGCATGGCCATCAATTTACTGCCTTCGCCGAGGAAGTCTCCAATGGTGAAGCCGTAGATCAATACTGCGGTCATGGCAAGCATACCGAGAACGGAAATTATTTTTGCGAGTTTCATGGGTTTGTCCTTTGAGGTTGTCGCATTTGCAACGTGACAACTAATTTTGAAAATGTCACGCTGTAAGCGGTGACCTACGAGTTCTTCCTGCGCGGAAGAATACGCGGCATAAATGCTGGCGTGTTGGCAATGTATTCAGCATAACCAGGTTTGGTATCTTTCAAACTCTTTTCGAGCATGGCCACGCCTGAAACATTCCGCAGTAAATAGGTCATGATGATCGGGCTGAACACTGTCCACCACGCGCCGCTGATGAGGGCAAGAAGATAGAAACCCCACCATTGCACGGCGTCGCCCCAATAGTTGGGGTGGCGGGTAACGCTCCAGAAACCTGTGTTGAGTAATTTGCCTTTATTGGCAGGGTCCGCTTTAAAGCGCGCCAGTTGATAATCTCCGCCAGCTTCGAAGGCGAAGCCTGTCAGCCAGATGATGACTGCAATGAGGTCCCAGCATTTCAGGGCGGAGTTGGAAGCGCTGCTGGTTTGCATCGCAAGTAAAGGCGCGGCAATTATCCACAGGAGAACACCCTGCAATAGAAAGACTTTGAAGAAACTGCGCCACCACCATGCTGCGCCTGCTTCCCGCCTCCAGTTGGCGTAGCGGAAGTCTTCGGTTGTCCGTGATTACGTTGATAAATGTGAAACGATAAACGCAGCCCCCAAAGAGTAACTAGTACACCCAGCAGGATGGCGCGCGCGGTCATGTTGCCAGACACAAGGAAGGTGCTGACCCAGAAAGTGATCACGAACCCCGTGCCCCAGAAAATATCCACGATGCTTGAGTCTTTAAGGGCGAGGCTAAGCAGCCACAGGGCGATCATCAAGCCAAGAATGACGAGACCTGATGTGAGCCAGAGAGATAAAAATGACATGCTTATTCCTTTGAGATGCAGGCAAACCCAAGCGCGCCAATGCCAAGATGCGCGCCGAGCACAGGGGTGATCTGAACGATGGAAACTTCACCTGCTTGCGGAAAAAATGAACGCACCTGTTCGTAGAGTGCTTCGGCTTCTTCCTGAACGCCCGCGTGCAGAATTGCCAGTTTTTCGTACGGCGCATATTCATTCAGCCATTCCATCAAGCGTTCGGTGGCGCGTTTTTGCGTGCGCGTGCGGAAGGCCGTGGCCTTGCCAATGTTCATGTGTAGCAGCGGTTTGATCTGTAGGAACTCGCCAAACTTTGCGATGGCAAAATTCATGCGTCCACTGCGGCGTAGATATTCAAGAGTCTTTAAGGATGCGAAGACGTACGTGCGCTTCATCACGCCCTGTAAGTTGGATACGATCTCCTCAACCTTTTTGCCAAGCTGTGCCAGTAGTGCGGCTCTTTCAACGAGAAAGCCTGTACCAAGGCTAAGCTGGCTTGAATCCAATACGGTGACGGGGATGCGCGTGAACTGTTCGGCGGCAATGCGCGCCGAGTTGATCGTGGCGCTTAATGTCTCCGAGATGTGAATGGACAGGATCGCCAGCGCACCTTCGTCTGCGAGGCGTTCGTAGGCCTGGGTAAAAACTTCTGGGCCAGGAGCGGCAGTCTTGGGGGATGGGGAGAAATCTGGTAATTGTGTGTAGAACTCACTGCGTGTCATGTTTACGCCATCCAGATAAGTTTTTTCGCCCACATTGATGTGCAGCGGAATAACGGTGATGGCGTGCTGGTCTACAATGTTTTCAGGCAGATCGCAGGTGCTGTCGGTAACGATACGAATGTTCATGATTACTCCTTGCCATGATCTTGCGGCGCAATGGGCAGCGGTACTTGCATGGGGAACATCTGATGTAAAAGTGAAATGATCTGGTAGGAAGTTTCAGCCTCAAAAGTGAAAAAGCCTTCGTATAGGCGCTGACCGTCTTCGGGGTCGATCTCTTCGGCCAACAAGGTGGCGTAGATGCCTTCGCCGTACGCCACAACAAACCAATAATTTTCAAGCGGGGTTCCGCTGGTACTGATGCCGATCGTGCGCGGCAATTGTGGAAGTGGCGCGTCTGGAATGCCATACAACCACAGTCCATTGGATGATTCGGCTACTTTTTTATACTGGTCCAACTGGGCATCAATGCGCGAAAAATATTGAAAGGAGACATGCACATCTGCAACTCCGCGTGTTTCGATGACCGAGTCCTCGATCAGGTGGCTGATCTCGGTCATGCTCTTCACAGAAAAGATATAGCGGAAGCTGGAATGTTGTAGATCCTGCGGCTTGAGCTGGTGTAAATACTTCTCTGTCCGCGGGGGGAAGAGAGGCATGAGGTTGTGATAGAACGTGGAAAGGATATTGTTTGTCATGTTTGGTTTTGCTTTGCCTGTTCACTCAGCCAGATTTTGATCGGCGTGCCTGATCCGTTGATGTGTTTGTCCACTGCGAGTGAGTAATTATTCATAAAGTGCGCCAGTTCCTGCGGCGGCCTGCGGTGTGACTGCATGAGAACTTTCAACCATTCCATTTCGCCAGTGACGTGTTCCATGTCACCGAGTTGCAGGGCGGCGACAATATTGTCGCCGAGGTACTGGATGCCAGTACTGATGCCTTCTATGCTGACAGGCAGGGGTTGAAGCATTTCTTCAAGCGAGCTTTCGATGTGTGTGCGCTTCGATATAAAGGCTTGATGCGCGGCAATGTAGTCCTTTGAGGCGGGGCGGTAGGTGCGGACTTCTTGTTTTTTCTTCAACAACTTCTCAATTTCTTCAAGGGAAGCATTCACGCTATCGCCAAGGTAGTGACCTGGAATATTGTTTTTCAAATTTTGGCGCAGATTGAAAATTCTTCCACCATACGCCACGGGGGTGTTCAAGCCGATCAACGTGAGGGCTGTTTGTTGCAGGGCTGCGGCGCTGATCAGGGTTTGTGCTACGAGGACGACCATATCTGCGTGGACGGCTGTAACGGTCTCTTCGAATCTTTCTGCTGGGACGTTTGCCCCAAGGTAAATGACTCCCAGTCCACGCCGACGGAGGAGCAGTGAAAGCAGCAACGGCGTGAAAGTGTGCCATTCATTGGGAGGGCAGCCAACGAGAATGGTTTGTTTGCGGGAAGGCGCAGGAGATGCGCTGAGCAGGGCGTCTAAACGGCGCATGGCAAGGCTGGATGCAAAATGTTCCTGTTGGACAGATGCACTGTTTTCGTACCAAAGCGAGCCGATCTCGACCATGCCTTTTTGGAGCACTTCCATGCAAACGGCTTCCACAGGGAACATGGAGAAGGCCTGATTCAATACCTGTTCTGCAGTTGATTCGTTGAATTTCATGCAGGCAGCGATCCATTGCGCGCGCAGAACATCAAGGCTGGTATTGGACGGCAGGTAGTTGGAGGAAGATGCCGAAGCGATGATCAAGTTCGATGGGTTGTACCCAGCCAGCGGGTCGGTGCCTGAGGCGCTGTGTTCATTCCACAGATCCACTGCGCGTGAGATCGAAAGTCCCTCGGCTTGTCTTGCCATCAACCATTTGATCGTCTCAACATCGTATTGAGAATATAGGCGATGACCGCCTGCGGTTCGTTGAGGCATGGGGAGGCCATATCTGCGTTCCCATGCGCGCAGGGTATCTGCCGCAATGCCTGTTTCTTGCAGGACGGCTTTTAGGTTGAAGGCGGGGTTTTTACTGAGGGACATTTGTTTCTCCGAAATGAGTTAGTCTGTTGCTGCCAAAACAGCGTTCTTCATGTTTTGTACAGATATTGTACCCATTTCTTTCATTATTCGTTCAGTTGTTAAGCGGGCAGATAACAAGACGATCGGAAGACCTGTGCCTGGGTGTGTGGATGCGCCGGCAAAGTACATGTTCTTGTATTTTGCGTGGCGGTTCTGCGGACGTAAAAAGCCGACCTGCCAGAAGTTGTGGCTGAGGCCAAATGCAGCACCTTTGACGAGGTTGAATTGTTCTTTCCAGGTCTTGGGGGTGTTGATGATCTCGAACTTGATGTGTTCTTTCAGATCGGTAATGCCCATTTCTTTTTCAAGGCGGGCAAAGACGGTTTCGCGGGCGCGGTTGACCATTGCATCCCAATCCTGGCCTTTGCTTTCGTCAAGGTGACCGACGGGCACGAGCACGTAGAGGGTGTCTTGTCCTTTGGGTGCAGCAGATGCGTCTGTGCGGGCGGGCGCGTGGATATAGAAAGAGGGCTTGCCAGGCAGGGTGTGATCGTTGAATATCTCATCGAAGGATGATTTGTAATCGCCGCCAAGGAAGATGTTGTGATGCGCGATCTGTGAATATTCCTTGTCCACGCCCCAATAGAACATGATCGTGGAGCAGGTGTAGAGTTTTTCATCGAGCTTTTTGGCTGCAGCCTTGTCAGGCAGTAGTTGATCGTAAATGTAGGGTAGGTCTGCGTTGCCAACGAAGATGTCGGCAGGAAAATCACGGCCGTCTTCCACAGTGACACTTTTCACTTTATTTTTTTCAACATTGATCTTTTTGGCGGGGGCATTGTAGACGAATTTCACGCCCAATTTTTCGGCGATCTCTGTCATGGTTTGAATGCCTTTGTACATGCCACCGATCGGATACCAAACGCCTTCTGCCAACTCTGTGTATTGAAGCAGGGAGTAGGTGGCAGGTGCATCGTAGGGGCTTAATCCCAAATACATGTTCTGGAATGTGAAAGCGGCTTTGAGTCTTTCGTCTTTAAAGAAGCGGCCTGTGTTTGTGTAGTGCTTGCCCAGCGCTTTCAATTGAAAGATCAAAGGCAGGTTGGCAAGACTGAAGTATTCAAAGATATTGTAGAAATTTCTTCCCACAAATTTTTCGAGTGAGATCTTGTAATGCTTTGAGCCTTCGGCAATGTATCCAAGAAAACCTGTGAAGGCGGTCTTTTCCACGCGCTCAAGCTGGGTCTGCATTTTGCCGATATCCGAGGTGAGCTCCAATTGCAAGCCATCATCAAAATGGACTTTGTAGGTTGGGTCAATGCGGCGCAGATCCATGTGGTCGCTCATCTTTTCGCCCATGGCTGCGTAGGTTTCTTCCCAAACTTCGGGCATTAGGAATAGAGTGGGGCCAATATCGAAGCGGTGACCATCTTTAACGATCTGATTGCAGCGCCCGCCTGCCTGGCTGTTCTTTTCCAGTACGGTCACATCGTATCCATTTTTCGCGAGGCGCGCCGCGGTGGCGACCCCGCCGATCCCTGCACCAATAACTACTGCGGTAGGTTTCATGCTTTCTCCTTTTATCGTATATCGAAAACCAATTGATTACAAATTGTCATTTGAGGGGTGTGAGGTAACCTGCACACCATTGAAATCTATTCTACACCTTGTCTAGTATTTGTCAATGTTTATTACAATATTCCTTTGCAAAACATTGACAAATCGGATATTTCCTGTAAAATTTAGACATTAGACTTAACAGGAGAAAAATCCATGCAAGTACAGGCCGATTGGGAAAGCCAGCTCCTTGCCCTCGCTGGGCACATTCCACACACATCCACCACGCCATTCTTCTCTTATTGGGCTGGTGATGCCAAACTGCATACAGCCTACAAGCAGGCGGCCCAGGTTACTAGGGGACACTCCAAGTCCTTTTACATGGCCTCGGGGCT
>JAVBXV010000426.1 GCA_030824405.1 Anaerolineales bacterium
ACATTGGCGCGCACACAATTTGAGAAAACAATTGAGATCAGCCGCACACTCAATGTTTCCCGTCTGCTCGTCGAAGCCAATTGGGGCTTGTGCCGCGCGACTGGCTATCAAGGCGATCTCACTCTCGCACAAAGCCACGCGCAACAGGCAATTGAAATCGCAAATCAAGCGGGCGACGAATGGATCGCATCTCTCACACGTGTGACGATGGGCGCAAGCCTCATGTTGGCTTCACGTTACGAAGCCGCCGAAGAATGGCTCAATCGCGCTGTGCTTGGTTTTCAAGAATGTAGTGATCCGTTCGGTCAAATTGCGGCGCGTCTGTGGCTGTGTTATGGCTGGCATAAACAAAAACAAAATGAACGCCTCGAACGCGTTCTGCCCGAACTTCTTGCGACCTGTCGTGAAAATGATTACGGTTTCCTCTTCACAACTCCATCCTTGCTAGGTGCGCCCGATGAAAGAATTTTCACGCCGTTGTTGGTCATGTCTCGCGATCAAAATTGGGAGGGCGCGTACGCCCTTCGTTTGCTGGAGTCGCTTGGGCTGGCGCGGGTGCAGAGTCACCCTGGGTTTAGACTCACTGTCGAGACGCTGGGCAACTTTCAGGTTAAGAGAGGAAGCGAGGTCATTCCATCCAATGGCTGGCGGCGCGAGAAATCCCGTCAGCTGTTTCAACTGCTCATCACCTATCGTCACTCGCCGCTTGACCGCGACCAAATTTGCGAGCATCTTTGGCCCGAAGCTGATCTCGCCACCGCGCAAAGAAATTTCAAGATCACGTTGAACACGTTGTATCAAGTGCTTGAACCTGAACGCGACTCTGGAAGCGACTCGGCTTTTATCATGCGCGACGGGACGACCTACACCCTGCGCCTCCACGCGGACCTGTGGCTGGATTCTGAGCAATTGGCACGCGCCACCCGTGAGGGACTCAAAACCAATTCTGCGGCGCAACTGGAAACGGCGATGAATTTATATCGCGGCGATTACCTGCCAGACTCGTTGTACGAAACCTGGGCCGCCGAGGAACGCGAACGGATTTCGGCGATGTTCCTCGAAGCCGCCGATAAATTGTGTGAACTTTATATTCAAAATGGAAAATACACCGAGGCGATCGAACTATGCCAACGCGTGCTTGCAAAAGATAATTGCTGGGAGCGCGCCTACCGCCATCTGATGACTGCCTACAATTATGTAGGCGACCGCGGCCAACTGGCGCGGACGTATCAACGCTGTCTGCAAACTCTGAAAGACGAACTCGATGTTTCGCCTTCGCAAGAGACGCAGGAACTTTATAAAAAATTGGTTCGCTCGTAGGGCAGGTTGAAAACCTGCCTTTTTTATTTAATTTTGGCAAAATCATGCCATCCCTTCGGGATTGGGGCTGGTGTTTGCTTAATTCTATAATCATTTCATCCCTTCGGGATTTTTCATTTCATTATTTTTAATTCTAGAATCAGTACACCCCTTCAGGGTTTTCCCAGTATCCTGCATTCCTCATTCCGTATTCTGCATTCTTCATTCCTCATTCAATTTGTAACCCCTCTGTTACCGACTTCTGATATTTTATATCTAATGGATACAGGTGCTCTGCCTCTTATCTCGTCTTTTATCGTCCGTTTTGTGATGGAAGAATTGTCTGTGGAAAAACCTGTCTATCACGGCTCGATCCGCCATATCCAAAGCGCGGAAGAGATCAACTTCAACGAGTGGCGCGAGGCGATGGAATTTATGCACCGCTTTGTCCACTTGGACGAATTACAACCTCCACCCCCCTTTGAAATTCCTAATTCCTAATTACAGAAGGTATCATGCGCAACGTACAAATCCTCAGCACGGGAAGTTATGTTCCAGAACGAGTAGTGACCAACGCCGAAGTGGACGCCCTGATGGGCGCATCCACCAGCGAATGGCTTGTGGAAAATGTCGGCATTAAAGAACGCCGCTGGATGGCACCCGAGCAGGTCACCTCTGATCTGATTGTGGAAGCCGCGAAGAAAGCGCTCGAACACGCAGGCATTACCGCCGCCGACCTTGACCTGATCATCGTCTCCACAGACACGCCTGATTATCTTTCCCCCAACACATCTATCGTGGTGCAAAACAAACTCGGCGCGGACAAGGCTGGTTGTTACGATGTCAACTCGGCGTGTGCGGGCTGGGTGACGGCGCTCGATCAGGGTGCCAAGTATTTGATGACCGAGCCGACCATGAAGTACATCCTCGTGGCGGGCGGATACGGTATGAGCCGTTTCCTTGATTTCACAGATAAGAAAACTGCCAATCTTTTTGCCGATGGCGCGGGCGCGGTCGTTTTGGGCGTGGGCGAAGAGCAGGGTTTCCTCGGCAGTAATTTGCTGGCAGTCGGTTCCTTCCACGATGCGCTGGGAATTTACACAGGCGGCACATATCGTCCATGCACACCTGAGAACATGGCGCAATTTGGCGCGCCCAAAGTGGAGTTCGTCAAAAAATTCCCAAAGACTTTCAACACCGAATATTGGCCGAAGTTGATGCAAGGTGCACTCGATAAAGCAGGGCTGACCTTTGACGATGTCGATCATTATTATTTCACTCAACTCAACGTCCGCACTATTGAAGTGATGATGGACTTGCTCAAACAGCCCATCGAAAAGACACACTGGGTGATGGACAAGTGGGGCTACACAGGTTCACCGTGCGTCATCATGGCGCTCGATGATGACATCGCCCAAGGCAAAGGTCCCAAGGCTGGTGATGTGATCCTATTCTGCGCCAGCGGCGGCGGAATCACGATGGCGTCATCGGTTTGGAAGTGGACAGCAAAATAATTTGAAGAAAGAGGAAAGAATTAAATCTTTCGTCTTTCTTCTTTCGTTTTGCAAGGAGTTCTTATGTACATCGGTGATTATCTTGCACGCAGAGAACTTTACTCCCCAGACAAACTCGCATTTATTGATGCGGGCAAATCTCCTGAATGGCGGCTCACTTTTCGTGATGCGAATCGCCGCGCCAATAAACTTGCCAATTGGTTGAAATCACAGGGCGTTGAAAAAGGCGATCGCGTTGCGATTCTTGGGCGCGATGGATATGAACATCTCGATCTCTTTTTTGCCTGTTCTAAAATTGGCGCAATTCACACCGCACTCAACTGGCGTTCGCATTGGCGGGAACTGCTTGAAATCTTCAACTACACCAATCCTAAGATTCTCATTTTTTCGGATGACTTCAAAGAAAGCGTCGCGAATTTAATTACCAATTACCAATTACCAATTCTCCACCTTGACGGAGACGGACTTCCAAACTCTCTGCCCTTTGAATCGACTCTCCAATCCGCTCCCGACTCCGCTGTGACCTGCCCCAGTCTCGAAGCAGAAGATATCGCCGCTTTGATATTCACTGGCGGAACGACGGGTCTGCCCAAAGCCGCGGAAGTGTCTCATCGCATGATCGCGTGGAATACGCTCAACACCGTCATCCACGATGTGACGCATAACGATGTTTATCTCAATGTCTTCCCGATGTTCCACACGGGTGGACTTTTTGTTTATACCCTGCCGCAAGTCATCTTCGGCGGGACGACGATTCTTATCCGCGCCTTTGACCCTGCACAAGTATTGAACCTGCTTGAACGCGAGAAGGTCACTATCTTTGCGGCGGTGCCAACCATGTATCAAATGCTGACCACCGCGCCAAACTGGGACTCTGTGGATTTGTCCGCGTTGCGTTTCTGCACTTCGGGCGGCGCGCCGTTGCCTGTTTCGTTGGTCGATAAATATACAGCCGAGAAAAATATCCGCTTCAAGCAGGGATTTGGTATGACCGAGTTTGGACCTGGGATTTTTGCACTCGCGCCCGAAGACGCCATCCGCAAGGCTGGCTCGATCGGCCGACCGAACTTTTTCGTCGACGCACAAATTGTCGGGGAACAGAATCAGTTCCTCGGTCCGAATGAAGCGGGTGAATTAGTCCTCAAAGGTCAATCGTATTGCTCAGGCTATTTCAATAATCCAGAAGCGACAAAAGCCGCAACAGACGAGCGCGGATATTTTCACACGGGCGATGTGGCTTATGTGGATGATGAAGGTTATTTTTACATCGTCGATCGCAAGAAGGATATGTTCATTAGCGGCGGTGAGAATGTGTATCCCGCCGAGATTGAAAGAGTGTTGTATCAGCACCCAGCTGTCCACATGTGTGCTGTGATCGGCTTGCCCGATGCGAAGTGGGGCGAGGTTGGCAAGGCATGTGTTGTACTCAAATCTGGACAAACCACCGAGGAGGAAGAACTGCTTAAATTTATGACAGAGCGATTGGCAAAATATAAAGTCCCCAAGTCTGTGAGTTTCATGGAAGCCCTGCCCATTTCTGCCGCAGGGAAAATCCTCAAGCGCGAGTTGCGCGAAAAATTTATTTAACAAGGAGAACAACATGTCAACAGTTCCAACTTTATCAGGTATCACATCCAAGGTTGTTGATACCCCTCGTTTGAAAATGCACGCGCTCTTTAGCGGACCTGAAAACGGTACGCCAGTTTTGTTCCTGCATGGCAATGCTTCTTCCGCAACCTATTGGGAAGAGATCATGCTCAAACTGCCCGCTGGCTTTCGCGGCATTGCGCCTGACCTGCGCGGTTATGGCGACACCGAAGATAAATTGATCGACGCAACGCGCGGCATGGGCGATTGGGTCGATGATCTGGTCGGCTTCATGGATGCGCTCAAGATCGAAAAGACTCACGTCATCGGTCACTCGATGGGCGGCGCAGTTGTCTTCGGACTCGTCGGAGCAATTGGCGGACGTATCCTGAGCGGAACGGTTGTCAACCCTGGCTCGATGTACGGCTTTGGCGGCACAAAAGATGTCAACGGCACACCTTGCTACGATGACTTTGCTGGTTCAGGCGGCGGCGTGGTCAACCCCGATTTTCCCAAGTTGATGGCCGCTGGTGACCGCAGTACAGATAACCCGCAAGCCTCTCCGCGTGTGGTGATGAACGGTTTCTATTTCAAGCCGCCTTTCGTCCCTGCTCGTGAGGAAGATTTGCTTTCTTCATTATTAACTGAAAAAGTCGGCGAACAGAAATACCCAGGTGACTTCGTTCCTTCAGGCAATTGGCCGAATGTTGCGCCAGGTAAGTTTGGCCCAATCAATGCACTTTCTCCCAAGTATGTGGGTGACAGCGTGGAAAAATTCGTCGGCGCTTCGAGCAAGCCATTCATTCTATGGATCCGCGGCGACTCAGATTTGATCGTCTCTGACAATTCATTCTTTGATTTCGGCACACTCGGCAAGTTGGGTTACGTCCCTGGCTGGCCTGGTGAAGAAATCTATCCTCCGCAACCGATGGTGGGTCAGACCCGCAACATCCTTGAGCAATATAAAGCCAAGGGCGGCGGCTATGAAGAAGTTGTCATCGCCGATACAGGTCACACTCCCTACGTTGAAAAACCAGAAGAGTTCATGGCGGCGTTTGGGAAAGTTTTGAAGTAATTCGTGAGAAGTAAAAAGTAATAAGTGAAAAGTAATCAGTAAAAAAAGTGATCAGTAATCAGTTACGAAAATTGGCTAAAACTGATTACTGATCACAGCATTTCACAAGGAGGCTTTATGCCTAAATCAAGATCCCTGGCGCGCGGAGTTGCAATAGTCGGCGCAGGTATGTCCAAGTTCGGGGCGTTTGCAGAAAAGAACAGCCGCGATCTATTTGTTGAAGCATTCAAAGATATGACGAAGTCGATCGATAAAGGCATTGACCCGTCTGTCATTGAATCGCTTTATGTTGGGAATTTCTCCAGTGACCAGTTTGAACATCAGGCGCACACCGCTCCGCTTCTTGCGGATGCCGTCGGCCTGACGCCCATCCCCGCCACGCGTGTGGAAGGCGCTTGCGCTTCGGGCGGGCTGGCGCTTCGTCAGGGCGTGATGGCAATCGCTTCGGGCTTGTATGATGTCGTGCTCGTCGGCGGCGCGGAAAAAATGACGGGGCTCAATACCGCAGGCGTCACTGATGCGCTCGCAACTGCGGCAGATGTCCCGTTTGAAATTCCCGCGGGCTTCACCTTCCCAGGTTTTTACGCGGCCATGGCTTCGGCCTACATGCACCAATATGGAATGAAGCCCGAGCATTTAATGAACGTGGCGATCAAGAATCACGACAACGCTTCGTTGAATCCGAATGCACAATTTGGCGTCACCATTCAAAAGTGGATGGAAGGACGCGTCGCGGCCGCGCTGAAAAAGGGCAAGCCCGCACCGACATGGTCTACCATTTGGGATTTCCTCCACGACGAAGCAGGCAACCCGACAGTTGCGTGGCCGCTTCGCTTATTTGATTGCTCCCCCGTAACAGACGGCGCCGCCGCAATTTTACTCGTGGCCGAAGAACGCATGCACGAATTTACAGATCACCCGATTCACGTCATCGGCTCGGGGCAGGCTTCTGGTTCCGCGTTGCACGACCGCCCCGAATTGACTGCCATCCCAGCCGCAAAGATCGCCGCGACAAAAGCCTATGAAATGGCAGGCGTTA
>JAVBXV010000164.1 GCA_030824405.1 Anaerolineales bacterium
AAGAAGGGGTTACATGTTGACAGTATGCGTCAGTTTGCCTTGTATGTAATGAACAAGTGAAGAGAAAAAAAAAGGTCTCTTCACTGAAGTTCACTGATTTTCCCCCACTTAGGGGGTAAGTACCAAAGGAGAGTGATTATGGATGGTCATTTTGTTGGAAAAAGCCAAAATTCGGGCGATTCTACTTCTTCAGCTTCAAGCACATCTATGGCCGTGAGGCAGTTTACTTCGGCGGCGTTTGGTTGGTCCCCTGTACATGCTCCGAGTCAACCTTGGCGTGTGGTAGCTGTCATCGAAGAGAAGCGGTATTGCCTGGGTTGCTATGGTGTGCGGAATTTCGATGTGGTGGTTGGTGAGGGGCGCAAGTTTTTGGTGTGTCGCTGTTGCGGTTGTGAGGTGCAAAGTGGATGATGCTGATCGTGATCGTAGTCCAGGCGATGTGTGGAGTTGTGGGGAGCATGATTTTTGGGTGCTCTCGGATGGCACGGTAATGATGGCGGTACGTCGCAAAAGAGAAGAGGCGAATCCGTTGTGTGAACAGCAGATTGAGCTTGGAAATTTTGTGACGTTGGTGCTGGCGTTGGTTTTGGGTCTTGGTTTTCTTTGTGATGCGGCTGTGATTTTTGCCGCCTTGAGAGGAGCGTTTCGATGAAATGGATCCCGTTATCTATCTTTGCGGCAGTGTTTGGCGGGTTGGGTTGGTTGTGCATGGGATTTGGATGGTCCATCCCTGGTGCGGTCCTGGGTGTGACTGCGCTGGTGTTGGGGATCACTGCGCTCTCTGAGTATGCCGTGAAATATGCCGATGATTTTTCGATCATCTTCGAGCGCCGCCAGCGGGCGAAATACACCAGCCCTGTGGTGATGATCGCCGAATCGTTGAAGGGGCTGCATCCCGAAAACACGCGACTGTTGAGCCGCTTCACCGCTCGAGCGGTGTGGGATATGAAGGTCAACATGGAAACTCGCGAACGTGATGTGATGATCCGCGGCACCAACATCCACCTGGGATTTGTGGAGCACGTTTTGAACAACTCCAAGAACGGGCAGTTGTATGGGCGCAATAAATTTGGCGAGGGCGCGTGTGAGTGGGACCCATACAAGCAGGTTACGGATCGAGCGCAGCACCAGGAGTTTGAGTTGTGGCTGGCTACGAGATTGATCGTGGCGCGCCATTACGACAATGCGGCGGCTGTGTTCCTGCCTCCCTGGACGCCCGAGCTTGTAAAAGAGGCGATGGGTATTGCGGATCAGATCGAGTTCTATTCGCCGAAGCCGAATGTGGCAGTGAAGAGCCTGCCTGTTGAGAAGGTGCCTGCAAAGGCTGCTGTCGAGGCGGCGCATCCAGTGGCAACTTTGACCGATGAAGAGATGGAAAATATTCGGAATCTGCAGGCTGCGCACGATCGGAAGTATTCGATGACCGTTGAGCAATATGTAAATTTGAACAAGAAATAATTATTCAAAAGGAGAAAATAATGGATACAAAAATGATTTCTGTTGGTTTGGATGCTGGTATGGGCGCGATCAAGATGTGGTCTGTGAATGGCGGCCTGGATATGCTTTCGCAGGTGGCAACGAATGGCGGCGGCCATTTGGACGGAATGATCGGATTGAAGGCGGCTGTACGTCCGCTGATGATCGAAACAGCGGATGGCGAGTTCTACGTTGGTGAGCGTGCCCACAATTATGGACGCCCTGTTGAGAATATGAATTTTGACCGCTTCGGTGGATCTCCCGAAATGCGGGTGATGATGTACGGGACCTGGACACGCTACATGCAAACACATGGGACGTTTGACGCTCCGCTCTCGATCATGGTTGGTTTGCCATTGCAGACGATGGGTGAAAGCCTGAAGGAAAGCCGCTTATTGATCCGTCGTTGGCTGATGGGCACTCATCGTTGGAAGGCCGATAGTGTGGAGTATGTGGTTGAGGTTGGTCGTGTGCGTTGGAATTCCCAGCCTGTGGGTGCGCTGTTCGATTTCGTAATGGATTTCAATGGCAACCCTGTGGAGGGGCATGAACGTGCCTTGCGGGACGAGACGGCGATCTTGAGCGTTGGATTCAATACGTTGGAATTGATGGTCGTTCAAAACCAAACCGTGAATGAGCGCTTTACTGTTGGCTCGAAGCTGGGTGTGCGCCGTCTGTTGGATCTCGTAAGCAAGAAATATTCCCTGGGCGAGTTGGATGTGATGTTACGAAGTGGGAATTTGAAATACAAGGACAAACTTCCGATTTGGGCGAGCGAAGTCAATGGCGCGATCGAAGATGCCTGGGGCGAGAACTTGAGTCGCTTCGCAGCTGTGCTGGTGGTTGGTGGCGGCGCGCTGTTGTTGGGCCCGCAGTTGAACCTGGTGGCGGATGGCATAAATAAAGCCGTGCTGAGTGACAACCCTGTTCAAAGTATTGCGCGCGGTTTGTATAAATTGGATATGAAAAACAAATAGGTGAGAGATGCCGAAAAAAAAGAAAATAGGCACGCGCAGACATTTACATATTGACCCATATATCTGGGCTGGTGAAGATCCTCGTAAGGATAAGCTGGTGGAATGGTACGATGCGCTTCCAGCCCGCAAACGGACGAAGATGGTGGTGGAGTTGTTACTGGCAGCGATCCATGGCGAGTTGGGTGCGGCTGTTGCGGCTGATATGAGCGGTGCGGAAAACGAAGAGAACAAATCCGCGCTCGAGGATCTGTTGAAGAATATGAGGATGGATGAAGAATGATCTGAGCTTTGGTTTTGGTTTTGAATTTAACCGCTAAATATGGAAATTTATTCTTAACCGCTAAATTCAAACTCCCCCACCCAGCATATTTTTTGTGCGTGCGCTGAGGCATATACAAAAAATGGATATACACCTGGCGTGGGGGAGGGGACAAGATTGGAAAATAAAATATGAAAACAGGTAATCAATAATGCAAGCGATGACTGTGAACGAATTGACACACGATGGAATGCGGCGAATGAAGATCATCGGGGATAAGGAGATCAATGTGGCGCAATACCAGCCACTGATCCCAGCAGAGGCGCGCCCACAGGCGGTGTATGTGCCTGGCTATGATGATCTGCTTGGATTGTTTTCGCTCGAGCTGAAATTCCCCGTCTACGGCCCGTGTGAGGTGCGCAATTATGGGCCGAAGGGATTCCGCAGGCTCATGTTTGTGCATTTTGCATATGCCGAACGTGTGAGCAGCTGCATTGAGTTGGCATGGACTGAGTTTTTTGCACGAACTCATTTTGTGCCACGCGATGCATACGTGCGGGAACTGCCAAAGGGCGCTGAGTTGTGGATGGAAGTGCATGGTTGTATTTTACAGGTAGCCGAATGGATGCCTGCCCAATGTATTGCAGTTGGAGGCCGTGATGGATGAAGAAAAGATGAAGCAGTGGCGTTGTAAGAATAACCATATCCTCGGGTTTATTCGTTGGAATGGCAGTGGCTTGCCGCAGTTGATGGTGCTGCGGGAGGCGTTGGATATGGATGTGGAGCACCCGCATGATGTGGATTCGTTGGGTCCGCTGGATGGGCGGATGCCGATCAGATGCTCTATTTGTGATGACGTGCGGATCTGGCAGATCAATGCGTTGAGTATGGCGTCTCTGTTTATCCAGTTGGACGATGCGGAGATGTTCAAGTTCTCGAAAACTTTGTTGGAAATGAACAGAAAGGCAGAGGTGTAATTGTGGAAAAGAAGCTTACTGATGATGAAAGAGATAGCGTTTCGAAATTGATCAATACTTCGTTCGAGGATATGAGGTCATCTGTTTTGTGTATGACCCCTGCACATTATGGCTTGCGTGTTTTGAAGAGCGCGTTCGAAAACACGATGAGACGTGGCGAGAAGACGAAGGCGAATTTTCTGAAGGCGCAGATCCGCAAGTTGGAGAAGGCGGCGGAGAAAGAACGCAAACTGCGATTGACCCAGCAGGCATATGACTAGGAGGATGAAATGATCGAGATAACAAGAACTGGTAATGTTGTTTATATCAGCGTGACTTTGACGATTGCTACATTCCCATTTGCATTTACGTGCGCAGATGAGTGGGTTGCAAAGATGCTGGTTATATTTTTGAGAGACCAGTTGGATAAGCGCATCAAGGCTGTGCGCGAAGAAGAATACCGTGCAGGATTGAAGGATGCGCGTGCCAAGAAAGATGATCGCCGTGACTGGTTCTCTTCACGGCTTGAACTTGGAAATAAGAAGTGAGGTGTATGTGATTATTGATGATCTATTCAAAGCCGTTTGATTGATAAGATAACTTGACAAATTAGAACGCACGTTCTAAAATAATAACGAACAGCCAACAGCGGGCCCGCAGTCCACTTGTTGGCTGTTCGCCATTTAAGGAGTAGAGAATGCCTATAGTAAAACCAACTTATCAGCTGCCTCTCAACCTGGATCTGCCTGAACCAGATGAGCAAAATATTTCGATCGAAGATGCACGTATCAAGGCAGAGGCCGCACGCAAAACATTGGAGGGGATGTTTGGCAAGGTGGGTTCGCCAAAGTGGTTGGAAGATTATAGCGAGCTGGCGCGCGGCGGTTGGCCGTGGCGTGTGGCTGCTTATATTGCCTGGGCATCCAGCCCACGGATTGGCAGGGAGCCGCGCACGCAGGATGAGCTGGCGAAGATCCATCTTGGCTTGACCAGTGATCGTGCCATTGCGACATGGCGCAGGAAGAACCCTGCCATCGATGAGACGGTCCGCTTATTGCAGGCGGCACCGTTGTTTAAACATCGTGCGGAGATATTCACGGCTTTGGTGGCTGTGGCGGTCAAGCCCGAATATAAGAGCCACAACGATCGCAAGCTCGCGTTTGAGTTGATGGGCGATCATGTGCCTACGTCCAAGCTGCAGGCGGAATTGAAGCGGCGCGGGATGGGCTTGGAGGATATTACAGACTTAAGCGATGCTGAATTGATGGAGCTGGCACGGGCGGCGGAAGATCGTTTATCGAATCCAGATGAGGCGAACAATGACGCACCTTAAACAGGATTGGCAGAACGCAAATGCAGGAACGAAGCGTGGCAAGGAATTGCTCGAGCTATCGATCAAGGAATTGGGGGCGGGGCGTTCCATCCTGGTGGATAAAGATGGGAACGTGATCGCAGGAAATAAAACGCTGGAGGCTGCACAAAAGGCTGGTTTGAAAGTACGAATAATTCCGACTGAGCGTGATGAGCTTGTGGTGGTGCAGCGGCAGGATCTGGACTTGACCGACTCTGCAGGAGAGGCACGCAGATTGGCATACCTGGACAACCGTGTGGCTGAGTTGGATCTGCAATGGGATGCTGAGCAATTGCTGAACGATATTACGCAAGGTTTGGATCTGACTGCACTTGGTTTTTATGATCATGAATTGGTTGTGATCATCGGGGAACAGGAAGAGGAGGAGATCGATGCCGAACCGCAGTTGGATAAAGCTGAGCAACTGCGCGAGAAGTGGGATGTTCGTGACGGCCAAATTTGGGAGCTGGGTGATCACTTGTTGATCTGCGGTGATTCAACTTCGGATGAGGTGGCAGCGCGTCTCTTTGGCGGCCATAAATTTGACCTGCTTTGGACGGATCCACCCTATGGTGTAGAAGTGAAAGGCGGGGATGGCGGTGAGATGACGATCGCAAATGATACAAAGGCCGATATGCCAAGGATCATTGCGGGTGCGTTTCGGCTGGCTGTGCAATACGCGGAAAAGAAAACGGCCTTTTATATTGCAGCTCCACACGGGCTGCAATTTTACGAGTTTGCGAAGGCCATCATTGCGGCTGGGATGGATTGGAAGCAGACGCTGGTTTGGGCGAAAAATAATATGGTCCTGGGGCGGAGTGACTACCAACCAAAACACGAAGTATTTTTCTACGGAAATTTTGGGAAGGGCCGTGTGTGGAATGGCGGCAGAAAACAGACGACGGTCGTTGAAGAGCAAAAAAAGAACATCGTCTTTTTGAATGAGCGGGAGGTCCAGATCTTGATTGGCGATGATGTCTTTGTTGTGCAGGGTGATAATCTGGAGCTGTACCAGGTGGAGCCTGATGTGATCCATGTGGAAAAGCCGCAGAAGAACGAGCTGCATCCCACCATGAAACCGTTGAAGCTCATGCGGAGAATGATCCGCAATAGCTCTGCCCAGGGCGACATTATTTACGATCCGTTTTGCGGCTCAGGGTCCACGCTGCTGGCGTGCGAGAATGAAAGGCGCAGGTGCTTTGCGGTTGAGTTATTGCCGAAATATGCGGCGGTAACATTGCAGCGCTGGGTGGATGCGACTGGCAAAGAGCCGAGGCAAATGACTTGACTCAACCCCGAAGCTATGGACAAATGGGGGTACAAGGAGATACCCAATGACAGATGCACTTGAAACTTACGAGATCAAACAGGCTGAGATCGAAAAACTTTTGAAGCAAATACAGGCAGGGCTTTTGGCGCATGATCGTGGATGCACTCCAAGACATCACTGGGGCCATGTTGGTGATTTGAATCG
>JAVBXV010000041.1 GCA_030824405.1 Anaerolineales bacterium
CCTGCGGGAATCCACAAGGGACCCAGTTGATGATCGACCAGGTCATCATTAACCACAACCAGCAAATCGCCAACGACAAATATCATACCCTGTGGAAGTGTTGGGGGTTGTTCGCCGCGCGCAACCAATTCGGCAGTGCCAGCAGGAATGATGATCTGAGTGGTTTCAGGTTTACGCGCAGTCTCGCCGAGAAAGAAAAATGTGACTTCGCTCAAGATCAGTCCAAACACAAGTCCGATCACCACAGAAATCACCAGACGTTTAATGATTAATTCTTTCGTCATGTTTATTGACCCAAAAGTAATTCAATATCATGCGCGATATCTTCCGGCGGTGTTTGGAAGCCGTAGGAAAGGCGCATGTTGCCGCTCTGATCGATCAACGTGACTCGAGCAGTGTGGTTAATTAAATAATTGGATGCTGATGTACCTTCAACAACTTCACGAAAAACTCCGTAGTTATCCCAGATCGGCTGTAGTTCTTCAATGGTGCCGCTCAGGCCGATGAAAGCAGGGTTGAATTTTTCAACATATTTCTGCATACCTTCAGTTGTGTCACGGTCTGGGTCAACGGAAATAAAAGCTACCTGCACCTGGCTGGCATCACCGCCCAGTTTATCCACAGCCAGTTTGATCTCAGAAAGTGTTGTGGGGCAAACATCAGGACAGTAGGTATAGCCAAAGAAAAGTAGTGTTATTTTTCCCTTGCCATCGCTTAGTTTGAACGGCTCTCCGCTTGAATCGGTGAGCGTAAAATCCTGCGCCGCTGGGTATGGTTCTCCATAAGCAGTTCCACGGAAACTGGCTGGCTTAAGAAAAAACATATTTAACAAAATTGCCAACCCCACAAGAGAAAGGGATGCCAATCCAACAATTGTTATCTTTCGATCCATAAAACATACTCCTGACAATTCTTTTCAGGCAGGCCATAACTCCCTGCCCTCGCATCAAAATCGGGGTGACTATTTCCAGTTACCCCGATAGGTTTGTACTCTATTCTGTTATATCAAAAAATTATGAATTCTGGATAATAAAATATAACCGCCGCCTTGATCGGCGGCGGTTATATTTTTTAGTTTACTAGCTTGCCGATCAGGTAAAGCGCGGGATAGAAGAATATCCAGACCAGGTCTACAAAGTGCCAGTAGACTGCGGCAGCTTCCACACCCCAATGCTTCTCAGCTGAGTACAGTCCCTTACGGGCGTTATTCCAAACAACTGCCAGGAATATCAACCCTGTCAACACGTGAAAGGCGTGCATACCTGTCATCATGTAGAAAACAGCGCCCATCGGGCCAACAGACGGGTTACCGAAACTGGCGATCAAACCTTCTTCAGCGGCCAGTCTCCATTCGACAAATACCACGCCGAAGAAGAAACTCAACCCAAGAATAAAGGTGATCATGGTGTTGTTCATGAAGGCCTTCTTATCACCATGAGCCATGGCAGTCTCACCGCGGTTCATGAAGAAGGACGATATCAACAATACGGCAGTCACAACCAAACCAAGGGTCTGGTTCAGGTGTGGACGGGTAAAGCCAAGCAGGTTCACGCGTACGACCATCAAACCTGCGAATACGAAGGCGTCAGAAAGCAGGAACAACCAAAGGCCAAGGCGGTTCGTGCCTGTCTTGTACTCGTAGGAATGCTCATCGCCTTCGCTTGCATCGTTCAATTTATAAACGTGCATGTAGTAATACATAACCAATGCCGCTTTAATAATCGCAATGACCACCAGAATGGAAACGGACTGGAAAGTAACTGCTACGAAAAACTCCAACAGGGTCAACACCGTCAAATAGACGAAGATGACAACGCCCTGTCCGAGAGCGGAAGATTTATCTTGTGTGTGTGACATTTCGCTCCTCCCCTTTATTTATGCTTATCTGCAACGGGCGCAGCGAATTCAACATATTTCGAGCCTTCCAAACCGTAGTCATAGGGCTCGCCGACTACCTCGAAGGGCTGGTCGTAATTGTGCATGGGCATTGGGGATGGAACCTGCCACTCGGGTGAGCGTGAATTCCAGACGTTGCCTTCAGCCTTTTCACCATTCTTGATACTGTTGAAGAAATTGTAGATAAAGATTAATACCGAGGTGGCGATCAGGTAACCAGCAACGGTAAGCACAAGGTGAGTTGAGTCAAAACCAAGTGCAGGATCATAATCCGCAATACGGCGGCGCATACCGAGCAAACCGATATACATCATGCCGAAGGTCAACACGAAGAAGGAAGGTGTCATTAGCCAGAAATGGATCTTGCCCAAAGTCTCGTTCATGCGGCGGCCAGTTGCCTTGGGGAACCAGTAGTACAAAGCCGCAAAGAAGGGGAATACAAAGCCGCCAAAAATAGTGTCATGGAAGTGACCCACGATGAAATATGTATCGTGAAGATGAAGGTCTGTCGAAACAGTGGCATTTGGGGGGCCAGTAAGACCGCCTAGCAAGAATACGACGATACCACCCAATACGAACAGCATTGGCGTCGGGGTGGATATCTTTCCCTTCCAAAGAGTCGCAACCCATGAGAAGAACTTCACGCCTGTGGGAATGGCAACCAGCAGGGTGCTATACATGAACGGCACGCGCAGGTATTCGTTCATACCAGAGGTGAACATGTGATGCGCCCAAACCAGGAAACCGACCAAGGCAATCCCCAGAGAGGACATTGCGATCCAGCGATAGCCAAACAACGGCTTGCGGGCAAATACAGGCAAAAGTTCAGAGATCACACCCAGGCCAGGCAGAATAAACACATAGACCGCAGGGTGCGAGTAGAACCAGAATAAGTGTTGGAACAAAACAGGATTGCCGCCCTTGGCTGGATCAAAGAAACCCATACCCAAGAGACGCTGGAACATAACCAACTGAAAGGAAAGACCGATCAATTGTGTGGCAGTCATTGCAATGATGGATGTAGCGACTGCGGCCCACACAAAAATCGGCATACGCATGGCATTCATGCCTTTTGCGCGCATACGAACAACAGTTACGATCACATTCAAAGCGCCAAGAATGGACGACCAACCAGCCACAAAAACGCCCAGGAAGAACATTTGCATGCCAACAGGAGCCTTGGCAGAAAGGGGCGGATATGCAGTCCAACCCGTGTCAAAGCCGCCCAGGAAGAGGCTCATCAGCAAAAGCACAGCTGCAGGGACAGCGATCCAGAATGAAAATGCATTCATGCGTGGGAAGGCCATATCCTGTGCGCCGAGCAAAAGCGGAACGACATAGTTGATGATGCCAGAAATGCCCAACAAGATGGACACGATCATGATCATGCCATGCAGAGACATCAGAGTGTTGTAAAGCTGCGGACCGTTCTGTCCGAACAACTTCATATCTGTAACAAGAAACTGCAAACCAGAAGCAGCCAACTCAGTACGGAAGATCAAAGCGAACAAGCCGCCAATACTAATGAGAGCCAGCGCCACGATCGTGTATTGAATGCCGATCACCTTATGATCGAGAGAGACATTCACATACTTCTCCCAGCCAGAGTAATGTTCCTCATGATGTTCAGGAGTATCAATACCACGCGCCCATTTGATCCAATCGCCTGTTACACCAGTACCAACAAGGAAAAAGATGGCGCTTAAGAAACCACCCAGAACCCAGGCGGGCTCAGAGAAACCAAACGGCCCAAAGGGCTCAGAATCAGGAAGGATCACACGAAAGATTTCAACAATCCCACCGCCAACAAGAATGCCTATAAACTGCCACAATAGGCCTTTTAACAAAGCACTTGAAACAAACTTCTTCATAATTATTCAGTCCTTCGCCAATTATTTCAACGTTTTGATGTACGCGATGATGTTTGCAACTTCTTCATCTGTAAAAGTGTAGGGAGGCATCACAGATGGAGAGGGGAAACCAGAGACAATGGTCGCATTGGGTTCGAGGATCGATTGTTTAATGAACGCATCATCTGCAACCACAGTTGAGCCATTATCCAATTCCACATCAGAACCATACAGACCAAGCCAGGTGGGGCCGGTCATCGCGCTTCCATCAAGGGAGTGACAGCCCGCACAGCCATTCTTGACAGTCAAGATCTGGCCCTGACCTTCAGGAGTCTGTGAAGCGGCGGCAATAGCCACCTGCTCTGCGATCCATGCGTTGTATTCAGCCTCTGTAGTTACGATCACACCAGCTTCCATATACGCATGAGAAGTACCGCACAACTCTGAACAACGAACCTTGTAATTGCCCTCTAATATCGGGGTGATTCTATACTCAGTGACACGCCCGGGCACAATATCCTGTTTTACTCGAAACTCAGGAACCCAGAAGGAATGGATCACATCAGTGGATTCCATCTTCAATACCACCTGCTGGTCGATCGGCAAATGCAACTCAGTGCTTACAATGCCATACTCGGGATACTCAAATGTCCAGGAAAATTGCTGAGCGCGGACCTTGATCACTGTTGCGTTCGGGTCTACACGGAGTGTTTCACCAAGTGAATACGCCCCCATGTAAGCAAAAATCACAACAATGAAAAGCGGAACGACTGTCCATGTGATTTCAAGGGCAGTATTACCTTCAACATGTTCCGCATCTGTATTATCACCCTGCTTGCGCCGAAACACGATCAAACTATAGACCATCGGAACAACGATCAAGGCGAAAAGAAAGGATATGGTGATAACCTCCCAGTTCCACAACCAATCGATGGAGACCGACTGTGCGCTCGCCGAAACAGGATTCATATGTCGAGCGATACCTGCCATATCCAAGCCGACATAAGTGAGAATGGCCGTAACAAGAACCAAAATTCCCACGATCACAAAATGTACCATGTGCTCTCTCTCCTCAAAAAATTTCAAACTGGGGAATTTACCCCAAACAAAACAACCAAATCAGACAATTTACGTATAATTTGTCACTATTTTCACAACCTGACCAATATACCAAATTCTTTGACATTTGTCACTATTTATTGTGGACATTGTGCGCATCTTCCTTAACTCAAGCCTGCCACTAGCAAACAAACATATACATGCCGACAATATTTTCTGGAACACCGTCAGCATGTATATGGATACGACAAATATATGGCGAAAAAACTCTTACTTTACTCCCAGATCAGCGAGTATTTCAGCGCTATGTTCGGCCGGGCGCACATTCTCGAACACCTTCTTAATGGCACCATCAGCATCGATCAAAAACGTGGTGCGAAGAACGCCTTCATATTCCTTACCCATAAATTTCTTTGCCCCCCACACCCCATAAAGATCAGAGACCTTATGCCCATCGTCTGCAAGGAGCGGGAACTGCAACTGAAATTTATTCTTGAACTTTACATGAGACGCAACAGAATCAGGGCTGACGCCCAAAACAATAACTCCTGCCTTTTCATAAGCAGAGTAATCGTCTCGAAAATTGCAGGCTTCCTTTGTACAGCCTGGCGTATCATCCTTGGGATAAAAATACAAAACAACATTCTTCCCGCGAAAATCGGACAATTTTCGCAGTACACCTGTATCATCCAACATCTCGAACTCGGGGGCGGCAATACCAGCAGAAATAGGCATCAGATAATTCTCCTTTGGTAAAAAAATATTTGTTATTAAACAAAACAGCGCACCCAAATAGATGCGCTGTTTATGAAAAAAACTTACTTATTACTTAAGGGTGCGAATGAACGCAACAGCCTGCCAGATCTGCTCATCGGTCAAAACGCCCTTCCACGCAACCATGGAAGTGCCTTCCTTGCCGGTGTTAATACGCCAGTAAAGGTAATCATCACCTGCTGTGGTTTGAAGCACAGAAAGGTCTTTCGGAGCGGGGTCAAGAGCCGCACCTGCAGGACCATCACCCTTGCCTAAAGAACCATGGCATGCTTCACAGTTAGTCTTGAAAACTTCTGCGCCAGCTGTGGCAGCGTCTGCGCCAAGCGGATTGGTCTGGCCAGCAAATTCGGCAGGAACAGGAGCAAGTGTAGCAACGGCATTAGAAGAGCCGCCACCGCAAGCCGCAAGGGCAATTGCGCCCAAAATCAATACAACAAACAAAACTTTTTTCATCATAAACCTCCAGTTGATTTATTTCGGCCCACATTATACTCCTTATTGTGAAAATTGATACAGCATGCGAATTGCAGAAAACTTATGACCTTCATTAAATCCGTATCAAGCCGTTCATTTCTGGGTTATGAAAGTCAACGCTGCGTGGAACAAATCCACCTCACAGAACGTTACAGAAAAAACTTTATCCAAGGAGAGAAAATGACTTACTTTATCTGGCTGCTTCGCATCATTCACATTGTAGGAGGCGCTTTTTGGGTTGGCACAGCGCTAAGTATGAAATTTTATATTGTGCCAACCATCAGTGCAACTGGTGAAGCTGGCCAAAAATTTGCAGGCCACCTAATGGGCAAAACGAAGTTTACCAACCTCATGATGATCTCATCCGCCTCAAGCATCCTAGCCGGGATCATCCTGTATTGGATAGACTCCAGTGGCTTT
>JAVBXV010000167.1 GCA_030824405.1 Anaerolineales bacterium
CTGTGTTTTGTTATGGATTTAATCTTAAGCCCAAAAAATCATGGTATAAAAATTCAAGGGAATTTCATCACGAAATTAAAAAAACATGACCAACACCATCCTCTTCTTCATTGCTGGACTTATCATTTTGATCCTCGGCGCAGATCTATTAGTGCGCGGTGCATCCCGTCTTGCCGCGGCGTTTGGAGTTTCTCCACTCGTCATTGGTTTGACCATTATCGCCATTGGCACAGCCTCTCCTGAAATTGCAGTCTCCCTGCAAGCCGCCGCCAACGGACAGGGCGACTTAACTCTTGGAAATGTGCTTGGCTCCAACATTTTCAATATTCTGTTCATTCTAGGCATTACTTCCATTGTTGCGCCGATCGTGATCGCCAAACAACTGATCCGCAAGGATGCGCCGATCATGCTGGGCATATCCCTGCTCACATTTACACTTGCGCTTGACGGAAATCTGGGCGTCGTTGATGGAATGATCCTGTTGTTTTTTCTGATCATTTATATTTTCTTTGCTTTAAAACAAAGCAACAACGAAAGCAAAAAAGTACAAAAAGAATACGCAAAGGAATACGCCCAAAAGGAACCGCTTACAACTGAGAACCTCGTCAGCTATATTTTATTTATCCTGATCGGGTTGGTCCTTTTGGTTTTAGGTTCCAACTGGCTGGTCGAGTCGGCTGTGGACATTGCCAAAGCGTTGGGCGTCAGTGAATTGGTGATCGGTTTAACGATCGTCGCCATAGGGACATCTCTACCTGAAGTAGCCACCTCTGTGATCGCCGCCCTCAAAGGGGAAAGCGACATCGCCGTTGGCAACGCTGTTGGCAGCAACATTTTTAATCTGCTGGGCGTGCTGGGAATCGGCGCGCTTGTTTCCCCAGACGGCATTTCAGTGGCCGCACGCGTTCTGATATTTGACCTGCCCGTCATGGTATTTGTCGCACTGGTAACCCTGCCCATCTTCTATATTGACAGCCGCATTTCACGCCTTGAAGGTGGACTGCTGCTTTCGTACTACGTCACTTATGTTATCTTTGTGATTATGCGTGCCACAGAAAGCCCTGCTTTGCCTGCCATGCAATTGTTCATTACATTCTATGCCCCGATCACATTTGCGATCGGCGTTGCTCTTGCGATCCGATCCATGCGTACCAGAGGACGATGAAGGAAATCAATAACCATCTCACCTTTTTATACGGGGAAGAAAACGCCCTGCGGCTGCACGTCCGCATGCATGAACTGCTGGAAAAATATCGCGCGCGCATCCAATCACGCAATGCCGAATTAACCGAACACGATTCCATTCTCATCACCTACGGCGATCAAGTTCAATCGTCAGATGAAAAACCACTCCAAACCCTGGGGAAATTTAGCAAACAATATTTGGCTGATGTTATCGGTGGAATTCACATTCTGCCGTTCTACCCGTGGACTTCGGACGACGGCTTCTCGGTTGTGGATTATCGCAAGATAGATTCAGCTCTCGGAGCTTGGGATGATGTTTCAGCGTTACAAAATCATTTCCGCTTGATGTTCGATGGCGTCATCAATCACATCTCGGCGCATAGTGAATGGTTCCAGAAATTCCTGCACGATGACCCGCAGTATCGTGATTACTTTATTAGCATCGCAGGCTCGCCTGATCTTTCGCAGGTCGTGCGTCCACGGGCGTTGCCGCTGCTGACCACTTTCACAACGCCGTCAGGCGAGAAAAAAGTTTGGACAACTTTCAGCGCCGACCAGATCGATCTCAATTTCAAAAATCCCGAAGTACTTCTTGAAATTCTCGATATTCTGCTTTTGTACGCGGAGCGCGGCGCGGTATTTATCCGCCTCGATGCAATTGCATATTTGTGGAAAGAGATCGGCACGAACTGTATTCATTTGCCGCAGACTCATCACGTGATTCAATTTCTGCGCGCCGCGTTGAACGAAGTCGCGCCGCACGTGCATCTCATCACCGAAACCAATGTGCCGCACGCGGACAATATTTCTTATTTCGGCGATGGCGCCAACGAAGCGCAACTCGTCTACAACTTTGCTCTGCCTCCGCTCACTTTGCACACCTTCCACACAGGCGATGCGCGCACGTTATCCAACTGGGCGAAGACATTGACATTGCCTTCGGATAAAACGACATTCTTCAACTTTCTCGCTTCACACGACGGGGTCGGCCTGAATCCTGCCCGAGGAATATTATCCAACGCGGACATAGACTTGCTGGTCAACAAAACCCTCGCGCACGGCGGCCTGATTTCCTACAAACACAACACAGACGGCACGCAAAGTCCGTATGAAATGAATGTCAATTATTTTGACGCATTATCGAATCCAAATGGGGACGAGTCTTTGGAATTGCAGATCAATCGTTTTATCGCCACGCAAGCCATCATGCTGGCATTGCTGGGCGTGCCAGGCATTTATTTTCACAGTCTCTTCGGCTCGCGCGGATGGATTGAAGGCGTAAAACAAACAGGCCGCAACCGCACGATCAACCGCGAGAAGTGCAACCTTGAAACATTACAAAGTGAACTCGCAGATGAAAATTCTTTGCGTTCAAAAGTTTTTACCCGTTATCGTCAGTTGCTTTTGGCGCGAAACAATTCATCTGCATTTCATCCGCACGGCGCACAGAAAATTTTGGACGTTCATCCATCTGTGTTTGCAGTAGAACGAATCGCGCCTGACGGAAAATCACATGTGTTATGTTTACAGAATGTCAGCGCGCAGAAAATAACGTTTACTACAGAGTATGAAGCGGCAACAGACCTTTTTACAGGCCAAGTTTTACAGACTTCAAAGATCACTCTCGAACCTTATCAAATCTTATGGATGGAACTATGACACATCACATCGGTTTTATATCCACTCGTTTCGCAGGCACGGACGGGGTTTCGCTTGAAACAGAAAAATGGGCAACCATATTCGAGCGGCTCGGGCACAGGTGTTTCTATTTCGCTGGCGAATGTGATCGAAACAGCGACCAGTCCCACGTCACGCCTGAGGCGTTTTATCGTCATCCCGAAATTGACAAAATAAATCAACAGGCCTATTCGGGCAGTTGGACAGTCACGAAGGAGGCGCGCGCGGCGCATCCTGAAATTGCAAAACTGCACAAGGATTTTTTCTCGATGTATATCCGCCCGCCGCAAATGACGCGGCGCGTGAATGAGTTGAAGGAATATCTCAAAGAGCAGTTGTATGAATTCGCGCATCGCTTTGAGTTGGAGATTCTGGTGATCGAGAATGCGGTGACGATCCCGCTTAATCTGCCGCTGGGTTTGGCGATCACAGAATTTATCGCCGAGACGGGTTTCCCGACGATTGCACATCATCATGATTTTCATTGGGAGCGTCAGCGCTTTCAGGTTAATTGCGTGGGCGATTATCTCGCGGCGGCATTCCCTCCCACCCTGCCATCGATTCGGCATGTGGTCATCAACTCATTGCAAGCACAGCAAATCGCTTCGCGTTATGGCGTGGCCTCGCGTGTGATTCCCAATGTAATGGATTTTGATTCTCCGCCGCCCGCGCCAGACGCGTACACTGAAACTGTGCGTAAAGATTTTGGCGTTGAAACTGGCGAGTTCTTTTTTCTGCAGCCAACGCGCGTGATCCAACGCAAGGGCATTGAGCACGCAGTTGAACTTGTGCGGCGGCTTGAACTGCCTGCGAAGTTGGTCATCTCACATGCTTCTGGCGACGAAGGCACAGACTACGAGCAGCGCGTGCGTGAATATGCTGATCTATTAAATGTGGCTGTTCGTTTTGAATCGGATCAGGTACAGGATGAACGCGGCCTCACAAAGGATGGCAAAAAGATTTATACGCTTGGCGATGTGTACCCGCATGCCGATCTCGTTACTTATCCTTCTGCCATTGAAGGTTTTGGCAATGCCTATTTGGAAGCCGTATATTATCGCCGCCCGATCCTGGTCAATAACTATTCGATCTATGAAGTGGATATCAAGCCGAAAGGGTTTCGCGCGGTCTGGTTCGATGGCTTCATCAGCACAGAAACGCTCGGCGCAGTGCGCCGCGTTTTGCAAAACCCTGCGCTGGCAGAAGAATGGGCTGAAGAAAATTATCAGCTTGCAAAACGGTATTTCTCGTTCACAGTATTGGAACGGCGGCTGCAATCCATTCTTGCAGATTGTTTAGGACAACAGATATGAACATCGCCATTCTGCACTACTCCGTCCCTCCCATCGTCGGCGGCGTGGAAAGTGTCATCGTGCATCACGCGCGGCAAATGTCTGCAGACGGACATTCTGTCCGTTTGATCGCGGCACGCGGTGAAGCCTTGAGTGATGCGATCCCTTTGACACTGCTCCCGCTGGCAGATTCACGTCACGTACGTGTGACGAAAATGAAAGACCAGTTGGATCGCGGCGAAGTGACAAAAGATTTTGAACTCTTACGCGACGAACTCACCGAACAATTAGAGAGCACGCTCGCTGGCGTGGACGTTTTGATCGCGCACAATATTTGTTCGCTGAATAAAAATCTCGCGTTAACCGCTGCGTTGTATGAATTGCATTCCAGGCAGAAACTTCCGCGGCTGATCCTTTGGCATCACGATCTCGCATGGACAACTCCCCGTTATGCGGATGAAATGCACAACGGCTATCCCTGGGATCTGCTGCGCACCGACTGGGGTGAGACGACTCATGTGGTTGTTTCGCATCTGCGCCGCCGAGAGTTGGCACTGCTCATGAACATTTCCCCCGCGGAAATTCACGTCATCCCCAACGGCGTGGACGCGGTACGTTTTTACAAACTGGAAGCTCAAACTCAAAGCCTGCTCGAAAAAATAAACATTCTGGATGCCGCGCCAATTTTGTTATTGCCCGTGCGTGTGACGCCGCGCAAAAATATTGAACTGGCTTTGCACACATTGGCTGAATTGCGAAAGCAATTTCCCAACGCGGCGCTCGTGGTCACAGGTCCGCTGGGGCCGCACAACGCCAACAATCATAAATACTTTGAGGTGCTATCCAATTTGCGGGCGCAATTGGGCTTGCAGCATTCAGCGCATTTTCTGGCTGAGCTGGTGGATTCCTTTTTGCCTGATGAAGTCATTGCTGATTTCTTCCGCATTGCAGATGCGCTCTTCTTCCCCAGCCGTGAAGAAGGATTTGGAATTCCATTGATCGAAGCCGCCTACAGTCACATCCCTGCCTTTTGCGCGGACATTCCTCCCCTGCGCGAATTGGGACTGGAAGATGCAGCCTTCTTTTCCCCTGATGAAGACCCCGCCAAGATCGCAGACATGCTGGCTGAATATTTCACATCCTCGTCCACTGCGCGGCTGGCGATGCGGGCGCGTGCATCGTTTCGTTGGGAGGCGATCTATCGTCGGCATATTGCACCGCTGTTGGTGTAGGCTGAAAACTTCTGATTCTCTTTATTGAGAGTAAAGAGAAAGTAATGAAAGGATAATGACCATGCAAAAACATTCTGAATTCGTTCCCATCCACACCATTCTCGTTCCATTTATCCACGAAGGGCCAGGCTTGCAGGCGCTGGAAGCTGCCCGTTTTTTCGATGCAGAGATCATCCTTGTGGGCGTGGTGGTGGTGCCGCCTGATCAATCGTTAAGTGTGGGTGCAGTTGCTGCGCGCGCCTTGCGAAAACAATTACGTCAGTACGGAAAAGATGAACGCATCATTAGCAAATCGCAGATCATTGTTTCCTATCAACCATGGGATGAGCTCTCGAAACTTTTACAAAAGGAAAACCCCGACCTGCTCTGTCTGGAATGGGACGCGCATCTCACCGCGTTGGGCGTGACCGCCAACGATGTCTTGAGCCACCCTCCATGCGATGTCGCTTTGGTGCGTGGAAAAATTTCCAGTAAACCGAAGCAGGTTCTGGTTCCAGTTAGAGGCGGGCCGCATGCGGAGTTGGCTGTGCGCGTGGGCCTGGGACTGCGTCCAACAGGCGTGACAGCGCTTCACATCCGCAGGACGAATGATCCTGAAGCAGGAAGTGATGCGCCGTTCAAGGGCCTTGAGCGCGTCTTGAAGCAAATGCCTGAAGTGCAGAAGCAGTTCGCAGTTACGGATGATGCGGCGGAATTGATCTTGAAAAGCGCGAAGCAGGCAGATGTCATCATTGTGGGTACAACGATTCAGCCTGTTACCAGCTCTGTTTCACTTGGTTTTTTTGCAGATCGTATTTTGCGTGAAGCGCCTGGTGTGGTGATCGCTGTAAAAACCGCAGGGCCGCAACTGCAAACCGCGTACGACGAAAGCGCAGGTGTGCAAGCCATTTCCATTTTGGTGGACAAATGGTTTGCCGAAAATACATTCCACGCGGATGAGTTCAAACAATTGGATGAGTTGGTTGCACTGAAACGCAAGCAGGGACTCACGATCAGCCTGGCATTGCCCGCACTGAACGAGGAGGAGACTGTCGGGAAAGT
>JAVBXV010000444.1 GCA_030824405.1 Anaerolineales bacterium
CAGGTAATTTTGCCATGCTTGCCATTTACGCAAACGTGAACGATATGCCCGTCTTCCTGACTTCTGTGTTGATCGATGACCGCCCGATGATCAATGGCCTTGCGATCGAAAATGGCGAACTCTATCTCGATGCGGTCACGCATAGTTTTGATGACCCCGCCTGCTGCCCAACACTCTCCACCACGCGCCGATATGCGTTGACGCAAAATCAATTGCGCATTATCTATTACTCCACGAACACCGCAGATGGAAAGAAACGCGAAATTGAAATTACAACCCCCGCGCAAGCCGCAGAAGTTTCAGGCAATGTGCAGGTGAGCGGCAGCGTCAGCATTGCACCGTTTGAAAATAATCTATCTTATTTTATTTATGATGAAGCGGGCAATCAATATGCTGTCGGCCCTGTCACTGTGACCGCGCCCGATTTCGGCGCGCCTGGCACGTTCGATTTCAATGTTGCCTTCGAAAGCATTCCCGCAGGAACAGTTGTCTATTTGGAGATTCAGGATATCAGCGCCGCCGACGGCTCCTGGCTGGCGATGGACGCTGTAAAATTATTGGTGAAGTAAAGCACGGCACTGCTGTGCTTTGCACAAATTACAAAAGGAGAATCTCATGCCACACCTAGTCCGCGATTGGATGTCCAGCCCTGTTGTTGTCGTTGACCCAGATTCAAGTGTCTCCTACGCCATGACGCTCATGCGTCGCCGTCGAATTCACAGCATCGTTGTGGATGTCAGCGAGAAGAATCCGTCCTACGGAATTGTCACTACAACGGATGTCCGTGACAAGATCGTGGCGGTAAATCGTAACCCTGCAGAAACCACGGTGCGCGAGATCATGTCTGGGCCCATTGTCACAGGCCGCGCCGAGTGGACGTTAATGGAATGTTCCCAACTCATGCAGAAATATAAGATCCACCACCTGCCCATTGCGGACGAAGGCGGCACATTGATCGGCCTGATCTCTGCCACGGATATTTTTATGTCGGTTGAAGAGCAGGGTTGGGACGAAGAAAAGTAAAAAATAAAGATAAAAAAATGGTCTGCCATTGGCAGACCATTTTTGATTTACGAAGATATTCTTACAGCCACTTGTTTCATATGTGCCAGCACGCCAATGAAACCATTGATGCGCTGCTGCGAAACAGCTTCCTGCAAATTCATTGGGTGATAAAAATCTGCGGGCACGGAAATAATTTCTTCGAGGCTGCTGCCATTCAAGCCATTCATCAGAATGGAAGCCAGTCCGCGCACAGTGGGGGATTGCGGGGGAATATCCAGGTGGAAGATAATTCCGTTGCCGTCTTTTTCTGCCATGATAAATACAGGCGTCATACATTCGGGAACGGCTTCCATTTTGGAGCGTTCCTCTTTGAACCGTTCTGGCAGGTCAGGAAATGACTCGGCGTAGGCGATCAACGTTTCGAGTTTTTCTTCGCGGCTCATGCTCGCGATGTCATCAACGATCTCTTGGAGTTTGGCAGGTAAAGTCATTTATATCCTTTGCAGGGGTGGGGTCATCCCGCCCCTGCAATAAAAATTATTTTTCGATCGGCGCATCTACGAGGTTACCCCATTCAGTCCAGGAACCATCGTAGTTCTTGACCTTCTCGTAACCAAGCAAATACTTCAACACGAACCATGTCAACGAAGAGCGTTCGCCGATGCGGCAGTACGCAATGATCTCTCCGTCAGCTTTGATATTCTTTCCTTCGTAGAGCGCACGCAGCTCTTCGGGAGTCTTGAACGTTGCGTCCGCTTCGTTAACTGCCTGCGCCCAGGGAATGCTCACAGCGGTGGGAATGTGCCCAGCGCGAGTCGCACCTTCCTGCGGATAGTTCGGCATGTGAGTCAGTTCGCCAGAATATTCTTTTGGCGAGCGGACGTCCACCAGCGGTTTCTTTTCTTCGAGTTGCTTGAAGATATCGTCGCGGAATGCGCGAATGGACTTGTCCGCTTCTTTCGCGCTGTAAGTTGTTTTGGCATACGAAGGAACTTCCTTCACGAGAGGGCGTTTTTCCTGCTCCCATTTGATGCGCCCGCCGTTCATGATCTTGACGTTGTTATGGCCATAATATTGGAAGAGCCAAAGCGCATACGCGGCGAACCAATTGGACTTGTCGCCGTAAAAAACAACGGTGGTGTCGTTGGTGATGCCGAGTGTGGACGCAACTTCTTCAAATTGTTCCTTGGTCAGAAAATCGCGGCGCAAGGGATGCTGGAGCGTGCTGAACCAATCCACCTGCACAGCGCCTTCAATATGACCGATGGCATACAACAACGAATCCTCGTCTGATTCAATAATGCGGACGTTGGCATCTTTCAAGTGATTGGCAACCCATTCGGTATCGACTAAAAATTCGGGGTGAGCGTAAGACATGTTAAAGTTTCCTTTTTCGTATTAAGATTTTTAGAATAGCTGGGGCGACCATTGGTGTTTGATGATTTTGAAGGGTCACCCTTGCAGTGAAAAATAAAAAAGCAGTCAACATAAAAACAAGAGGACAGCGGGCTGTCCTGCGCGTGAGCATGGTTGCGCGGGGGCGTTCCACTGTCCTGAGCCGTTGACTGCTTCTTGTGGTTGAATGTCTCAGACGGTGGTTACGAACCCCGCCACAGACAGGAGCAAAAATTGAAAAGATTTGTCATGTGAGTTGGCGTATTTTACGTTAATAAATATTTTTGTCAAGACAAAAATTATTGATCAACAAAGTGCAGTCTCCAACAGCGCAGGTGCTTTGATGTAAAATTGACGCATGACCAAGCAAAAATATTACGTCGTCTGGAAAGGCCGTAAGACAGGTGTCTTCAAAACATGGGCGGAGTGTGAGAAACAAGTGAAGGGATTTGTAGGCGCGCAATTCAAAGCTTTTGAGGGAGAGGCAGAGGCCGATGCTGCTTTCCTCGCCAACTACAATGATTTTAAAGGAAAACCAGCCACGCAAGGGAATTGGCGCACAGCCAGTACGCGCCCGCTGCTTCCATCCATTTGTGTGGACGCGGCTTGCAGCGGCGCGCCAGGTAAACTTGAATATCGCGGCGTGAATACTGAAACAGGCGAGCAGGTTTTTCACGCAGGCCCTTATGAGGATGGAACCAATAATGTCGGCGAATTTCTGGCAGTTGTCCACGCGCTGACGTGGCAGGCCAAGCACAATATGCACGTCCCCATTTATTCAGATTCAGAAAACGCGATCCTGTGGGTCAACACAGGTCTATGCAAAACAAAGCTAAAACATACGTCAAAGAACGCGATCCTGTTTGCCATCATCCGCAGCGCCGAGAATTGGCTGGCTGAGAATGAATTGCCCGAAGATAAACTACTTAAATGGGAAACTGATGTGTGGGGTGAAAACCCCGCGGACTTTGGACGAAAGTGAAAACGATCTTTTGGAATAAAACTCTGGGGACGGAATTGGAAACAAAATATTCATGATGAAGTTGCTATCGAGTTCCCTGTTGCTGGCACGCGTATATGGAATGGAAATTCGCCTCCATTTTTCCATGATATTCAGCGTGGTCATCACCTTTATGATCTTTCGTCCGTTCGACCTTCGTGGAATTGCCCTCGCGCTCTCCTGGCTGGTGGGATTCGTCCTGTGCATTCTGTTGCATGAACTGGGCCACGCACTGGCCGCGAAACTGGTCGGTGTGGAAGTGAAGAGCGTGGTCATCTGGCTGTTGGGCGGGTTCACCAGTTTGAGCCGCAGACCCGAAAAGCCCGCGCATAATCTTGTCATCGCTGCTGCGGGTCCGCTTGTGAATATGCTCCTGGCGTTTCTTTGCGTACTTGCCTACATGTTTCTCTTTTTGTTTGCCCCCCGCAATGTGGATGCGAGCATCTTTCTGTGGATACAGACATTCACCGAATTATTCCTTTCGCTGGCTTTCGTAAATGTGATTCTGGTCGTCTTCAATTTATTGCCCATTTATCCTTTGGATGGCGGCAATATTCTGCACTCCACAATGGAGTTGTTCTTCGGCAGGTCAAATGCAGACCTGATCACCATGCTGGTCAGCATTCCTATTTTGCTGGGGCTGATCGTCTTTGGGATTTTTACCCAGGATTATCTTTTGCTGGCTTCATGTGTGTTGATCGCACTTGCGATCGGCACGTTGAATCGCTCCGCCTTGCGTTCGATCAATTTGGGAGTCAATTATCTTTTCAAGCGTTCTGGCTATCATTATTTGCAGGGTGATTTTGAACGCGCCATCCAATATTACACACAGGATATCGAACGCGAGCCGCAACAGTCCGCTCATTATTTGGCGCGTGCGGCTTGCTATCTGAATATTCTGCAAAAAGAAAGAGCTATTGCAGATGTGGAACGTGCTTTGAAACTTAATCCCAAAAGTATGATGGCCCTGCAGTTACGTGGTGAGATATATGCCATGGATAAGAATTACGATGCCGCACTGGATTTGTTCACACAGGCACAGGAGATCAATCCACATTGGGCAATTCCACACTATGACCGCGGCTCTGTGTTACTGGATAAAAAAGAATACCAATCTGCATTGGATGAATTTGAAAAAGCGATTTCACTTTCACCGCAAATGTGGCTGTTTTATTTAATTCGTTCGATTGTGCATTTCAAACTGGGGAATCTTGAGTCCGCGCACAAGGACCAGGATCAAGCCTTGCGCCTCTCGGAAAAAGAATCGTTGGTTATGACCGAACTTAACACGCTTGTTTATAAAGACTGCCTCGATTGGGCTGAAGATTATTATGGACGTGTCCTTCTGAAACAAGCGCGTTCAGGATATGCCCATCAAGGCCGAGCGGATGCATACCGTATTAACGATCAGCATGAGAAAGCCATTGCCGATTACACCCGTGCGATTGAACTCATGCCGAAGGAGGCGCGACTGCATTTTGGGCGCGGAATATCGTATTCTGCACTTAATGAAAATGAAAAAGCACGGGAAGATTTTCAAAAAACTTTAACTTTGACAGATAAATTACATTTGAAACGACAGACCGAAGAATTATTAAGTAAGGTGATCGTCACCTGAATAGGAGTATGAAATGAAAACCGCATTACTCGTCATCGATATTCAAAAAGATTATTTTCCAGGCGGCAAAATGGAATTGGTTGAGCCGCTGGCGGCCGCGAAGAATGCCTACATGCTTTTGCAATGCTTCCGCGAGCATGGCGGGCGTCACGTCCACATCCAGCATATTGCACTCAAACCTGATGCGCCATTTTTTGTGCGTGGCACAACAGGCTCAGACATTGATGATTCGGTCGCACATTTTGAAGGCGAGCCGATCGTTTATAAACATTATCCCAACTCATTCCGCGAGACGAACTTATTGGAGATGTTGAAGGAGTGGGGCGTTGAGCGTGTAGTCATTACGGGCATGATGACCCACATGTGCGTGGACGCCACCGCCCGCGCCGCCGCTGACTTTGGTTTCAAGGTCATCATTGCCGAAGATGCCTGCGCCACACGGGATCTGAAATTCGGGAACACAACCATCCACGCAGATCATGTCCACAAGGCGTTTATGGCCGCACTCAAATCCTATGGTGACATCATGAAATCAGAGGAAGTGATCGCGTTATTGGCCGCGGAGATGATCGAATAGTTTTGCCCTTTGCTAATTAAAACATTTCAGCAGGCATCGGTTGATCCGATGCCTGCTTTTTTACCCGATCAGTTTTTTACAACGCTGAAAAAATACCGACCACGATTGGAATATCCATCGCAGCATGGAACAGAATCGAACCCCAGATGCTGTTCGTTTTTTGCATCAGCCAGCACCATGCCAGCGAAAGCGGTAAAAGCTGTAATGCAAGAAATACAAAATTATCCAATGAGTAACTGGTAAATGAATGCATCAACACAAAGGGAATGGTCGTGGCAATGTTCGTGAGGAGCTTTCCTAAAAACGGTTCCATCTTGCCGATCAACAAACCGCGAAAAAGCAATTCTTCATTAGATGCGTTTGCCAACACAAAGATCAAGACCCACGGCGTCCACGGAAGAATGCGTGCCCAGCTTAGATTCTGTCCTTTGAAAAATAGTTCTGTGACGGGGATCACAGTGGCGATCATCACAGCAAATGCGATGAAGCCCACGCTCAGCCCTAACTGCAAGCTGCCTCTGCGAATATAAAGCGACTCTGCGCTTTGGCCTGCAAACCGATTTAATACCAACACAACAACGATACCCAACAGAGAGCTTTCGAGCTTATTAATTGCCAAACCTTCGGGCGACATTTCAATAATTCCAAGCGCACGATACAGCCAGTGGCTGAGACTGAAATAATAGTCAATGCTGATGGCGGTCAGTGCGGCGAAGAAAGCGAAGAGGATCAACCAGTATTTGCTGAAGCGTTCACTGCGGCGCGCGAACATGGCGAGCACGAGAAACACACCAGCAACCACAACTCTACCGA
>JAVBXV010000402.1 GCA_030824405.1 Anaerolineales bacterium
TCGCGAATCGATTAATAACGAAACTCTTCAGATCGCACTAGACAACAACACCGAGCGCCGTCTCAAAGGCCGTGCCCTCGCGTTCGAATCCATCCCCGATTGGCGCGAGAGACGCCAGCGCGCGCACCACATCCGCGCGGATGCGATCGATCATCTTGAAGAATATCTTGAAAAATTTATTGCCAAAAACAAAGGGAACGGCGTCATTGTCCATCGTGCAAAAGATGCGGCAGAGGCGATACGTATTGCTTTACAGATCACAAACAACTTGCCACAAAGGGAAACAAAAGATAAAAAAGTTTTAATCGCCAAATCAAAAAGCATGGTCTCCGAAGAGATCGAATTAAATCACGCACTCGAAGCGCATGGCATCGAAGTCATCGAAACCGACCTCGGTGAATACATTGTCCAATTGCGGCACGAGAAACCAAGCCACATCATCACGCCTGCAGCGCATTTACGCAAAGAACAGGTCGCAGAACTTTTTCACGAAAAACTCGGCATTCCCTACACCACAGACATTCCCACACTCACCGCCACGGCGCGCAAAGTGTTACGCCAGGTTTTTCTGACTGCCAATATTGGCATCAGCGGAGTCAACTTTGGTGTGGCAGAAACAGGCGCGCTGTGCATCATCACCAACGAAGGCAACGGGCGCATGGTCACCACCATCCCGCCAGTTCACATCGCTTTGATGGGCATGGAGCGCATCGTCCCCACGCTGGACGATCTCGCCCTGATGCTTTCCCTGCTGCCCCGTTCCGCAACGGGACAAAAACTCACGGTCTACACCCAGTTACTGCACACGCCCATGCCAGGTCAACAACGTCATATCATCATCCTCGATAATGGCCGCATGCGTTTGCGAAATTCTCCGCTCAAAGAATCACTGTTGTGCATTCGTTGCGGCGCATGCCTGAACGCCTGTCCTGTCTTTCGTGAACTCAGCGGTCACGCCTACATCGGCAACGACCTTGCAATCGCGCCCTATCCTGGCCCGATCGGCTCGGTCATTTCACCTGGCTTGCTCGGCGAAAACTTTGTCCAACTTGCGCAGGCTTCGTCGCTGTGCGGCGCGTGCAAAGATGCCTGCCCGGTAGATATCGATCTGCCGAAGTTATTAACCAGAGTGAGAGCTGGCCAATCCCCTGCTGACGAAAACAAGCAGGAGGAAAGAGGCGGCGCGGGATTAACCTGGGCAACCAAATTCGGCCTGCAGATGTACACCCGCCTCGCGACTCATCCGAAGCTATTTGCGGCGTCACAAAAATTCGCTTCACTGGGAAGTTTCCTCGTTGCCCCGCGCTCGCAGTGGATTCGTATGCCCGCGTTCACAGGCTGGGGTTACAGCAAAGACCTGCCGCGCTTTGCAGGCAAAACATTTCGGGAGAGATTCAAGGAATCAGGGACTGGAGAATCGAGAATCGATTCCTCGGTATATTCAACCTCCCAAAATGGCCTACCTTCCAACCTCCCAACTATTCAACCTTCCTACGAGTTAGCTGAGCAATTCACTAAAGAACTTTCCGCACTCTCTGGTCATGTTTACCAAACAAAAAACATCACTCAATCGATTATCGAATTTCTAGTATCGCGAAACATACACAAAATTCTGCTTGAACCCAACACAGTAGACGAGTCTCTTTTGCAAAAAGCGAGCATCAAATTCACACACGAAACAGACGACAAGATCCTCGTCGGGGTGACGAATGCCATTTGTGGGCTGGCAGATACCGGGTCCATTTTGGAAGCGGATGGGGCGTTACATGCGTCGCTGCTGCCAGAGATCCACATCGCAGTTTTGAAATCCACAGATATTTTTCCGTCTTTGCCTGACGCCATGCACTTGGTCAAAAATAAAAACGCGGTGTTCATCACAGGCCCCTCGCGCACCGCAGACATCGAGATGACACTGACCATCGGCGTGCACGGGCCGAAGGAAATTCATGTGTTCGTTGACGATTCAATATCGCGGTGATACAATCTCGCGCGCTTACAAATAGACGCCCCCATCGTCTAGTGGCCCAGGACGAAGCCCTCTCAAGGCTTAAACCGGGATTCGAATTCCCGTGGGGGCACCATTTATAGACATAGTGTATCGTTCGAAGGGACCGTCAGCAATCCGGGACGCCCAGAGAAAAAGCCACCCTTATGAGGGTGGCTTTTTCTTAATCTTACACCTAAAAACAATGTAAGGTTGTCCTTGCATGATAATTCTTGTATACTATAGGCAACAGGGTATATTAAAAGGGATGCAATTTATTATTATAGGAGGTAGTTAATGTATATTCGGGAAGCTGCACTTGTAAATGATTTTATTGCTTGTTTACCTAGATCACCCTTTGCAAAAAATGGATTATGGGGCATTTCAACAGAGTTTAACTATAATCGTGGCCGTACAGATATTATCTTAATGACCCTTAATAATGAAATTATTGCCTTCGAAGCTAAACTTGAAAAGTGGAGAGAGGCTTTACATCAGGCATATAGAAATTCTTGCTTTGCTCACTATTCATATATAGTTGTTCCTGAAACTGTAGCTGAAAAAGCCATCCAATATGAAATCGAATTCGCCCAAAGATCAGTTGGAGTTTGCTACTTAAGTAACGGAAAAATAGTAATTGCCAGACATGCTGATAGAAGTACGCCTCTTCAAGACTGGTTATTAAAACGAGCGCAAAACACTTTAATGGGTGGGGGAATTTATGAACAAGTCTTTTGATCTAATCAAGGCAGCCAAAATAATTTGTGAACAAAATGATTACAAACTAATCAATGAAAAAGGTGAAGGCACCTTCAAAAAAACGTACAGCATTAGTAAAGATGGGGAATTATATGCCTTAAAAGTATACAAGCCTGAAAACCTGAATCAACGTGGGGATCGCGAAATTGAAGCAATGAAAAGGTGCGATCATCCCAATATAGCAAAACTGCATTCTCTTGGAACTATAGATGTTGAAGGCTTAAAGATACTCTACACCTTGGAAGAGTATCTTGATGGAGGTACTCTTCAGGAAATACTTGAAAATAACGGATTCTTAGAAGTTGAGGACCTCGTAGAGTTAGGAATACCGCTCATAAATGCTGTAGAACATATTCAATCCTTAGAATTAGTTCACAGGGACTTAAAACCTGAAAATATTATTTTTCGCAAAAAAGACCAATCACCTGTCATTACTGACTTTGGTATTGTAAGAGATTTACGTAAAGAATCTCTTACTCAATCTTGGGCTGTCTCCGGGCCTGGAACTTATTTTTTTGCGGCCCCAGAACAATTGAATAACAAAAAAGAGATGATAGATTGGAGGACGGACCAATTTTCACTTGGAATTTTATTAGCGATTTGCGCTTTTGGTGAGCACCCATTTGGGAGTGAACCAGCACTTGCAATTGACAGTGTAGCTACGTACAAAGACCCAACAAAGGAATTTCAAGAAAATATCCGCGCTACGGGTTTATTTGCCATTGAAAAAATGGTCAACACTTGGCCTGCGAAAAGATATAGGAATCCAAAAGAGCTTCTTGAAGATTGGCTAAAACAAAGGAGGTAAATAAAATGCCAGTGTATCACCAAATGGGGCACGATTCGACCAACCTACTCAAAGTTAATGAATTGAATGAATTTAAAGGAGCTATATTAAGTCCTCTAAATTTACCAGAAGCAAAAATGGCGGCAATGATTGCAGATAATACGAGAGAGGGGTTTGAATTAATTTTCGATCCACAACTTTACTACCCTAGAACTCAACGAGAAAAACTTCGTACCTGGCCTTACTTTCCACAAGATGTAGAAACTGCCGACTATACTTCACAAGCATGGTGGAATTCGCTGTGTTCAAGCTTAGCGCAAATTGTTGAAAGGCTAGGTGTAAATTCAGTCTGTTCACCTGCAATAATTCCCCGTGCGTTCTCAAATGAATACATTGACCTTACGTGCAATATAACCGGCACTTTACAAGATTGCGTTCGCACCTCGGGTATTAATGTACTCCAAACGCTAGTTGTAAATTTGTCCGATTTAGCCAGCTATACAAACACAATGTCGATCGCGTCTATTATTACTAAGAAAACACCGCGTCAAATTTACCTTGTTTTACAAAATAATAGTTACCCTAGGCGTGAATTAAGTGAGCCAGAAGAATTAAAAGGAGCAATGGCATTAATAAACACCTTGGAAGAAAATGGAAATCAAGTAATTGTCAGTCATTCATCATCTGACATCATTTTATGGAAAGAAGCGGGTGCATATGGTGCTGCTACAGGTAAGTACTTCAATCTTAGAAGATTTACTCCATCCAGGTGGGATGACCGTGAAGAAGGTGGAGGCGGGCAGGAAGCATATTGGTTTGAGGAATCATTGCTTGCATTTCTGCGCGCTTCAGATGTCACACGTATAGAACGAGCTAACCTAATTTCACAAACAAGCTCAAATAACGCATTTGCCACAGAAATAAATGCTTGTCTTCAAAGTGGAGATCCATGGTTATCATTGAGCTGGAAGTTCTATCTTTACTGGTTTCAGAACATAGAACAGAGACTCGACAGCAAATCTGTAACATCTCTAAGTATTCTCGAACAGGCTGATCGCAGCTGGGAAATCCTTGAAGATCCAGCCAAGAGGATTTACTTGGAGGAGAGGCAAAACGATGGTTCTTGGATTAGGCAATGGTTAAGAGCCATAACGGAATACAAGACTGCTTGGTAGTGAAATTTCCAACTGAAAATAAGTTACTTTTCAAGTATGTCTGATTATCAAGAAAGCTATCCCATGGCTTTCTTGATAATTTATATTAGTGGTAAATGGATTTATCGAAAACTAGGGACTAATTTTAGTATAATTTCATACTATGTCTATAAATCACTCCCCCGTGGGGGCACCTGATCGTAGACATACAGTAGGACATAGTATATTGTTCGAGAAGGTTGTCCAAAGAAAAAACCCGCCAAAATGGCGGGTTTTTTCTTTGGACAAGGGGAGTTGATATAATGCCTCTTACTTGTAATATTTTCAGTAATACATTTTGCAAATCCAATCATCGGCGGGAAAAAACAATGCCAATCATAAACTATTCACAACTGGAAAAAGAAGATGAACACCTTACGCCATCAGTAATTGAGATGTTACTATCCAATGAGTATCGACCTCTTCAAGAAACTATGCTCTATGCATCAAAAGGCAAAGCAAAAAGTGTGCGTTTTTTAAATCCCAAAGACCTTGAATTATTGGCGGTGGCATTTTATAAACGGCTACCCTACAAGAAGGTACGCTACTCTGGACAACATGCTAGTTCGGATGGCGGCGTAGATGTGTGGCTTACCAAGCATGATGCCGATATAGAAATAGTACAATGCAAACAACTTTCAGCAAAAGTTACAAGAGAACAAATTAAAGAATTTACAAAAACCATGCGGAAAGTTGGTGCAATTAAAGGCTACTACTGGGCTCCTGGTGGATTCTCAAAACCAGCCATGGATTATGCCAACAGCACAAATGAAAGCATTACTCTCTACGATGAGACTTTTATTACAAAAGAGGTATATGAATTTTTTCGCGACGAAGTTCAGTTAGCACGTGACAAACTAAAAAATGAGATTCAAGACAGACCACCCACAAGTGGAGAAGAAGAAAAAAGAAAAACGTCTACCAAAGATATTCGACATATAACAAATTTTTCAACGCCACAGATAATTGCGAAAAACAAGCCGAAAAGGGGCTGGACTGTCGCGCAGGCTACGATCATATTTGGCATGATGATTCTGGCTTGTTTATCAATTTACTACTTACTCATAACCATTACTGCAAGGTGAGATCAAACCACAATGACACAAGTATCTGAAATTACTTTACTATGAAACAAACCACCCAAGCCTCTCGCGGTTTTACGATCGCACTGATTGCCACAGTTTTATGGTCCACCACGGGGCCGCTGATCAGCTACCTCAGCAAAACCTATTCCCTGCCTTCGCTGGTGCTCGCCTTCTGGCGCGATCTGTTCGTCTCGTTCGGCATGCTGGTTGGGTTGTTGATCTTCAGCCGTGCAAGATTTTTTCTTGAGCGAGCGCATTGGAAATTCATCGTTTTGTATGGACTCACACTCGCCATCTTCAACTCGTTGTGGACATTTTCGGTTCAATACAACGGGGCGGCGGTTGCCACCGTACTGGCATTTTCCTCGCCTGCAATAACGGCAGTCTTGAGTTATCTCGTTTTCAAAGAGACGTTCAGCAAGATCAAGATCATTTCGATCGCGCTAAGTTTCATCGGCACGATCCTCGTCTCTGGCGCGGCAGACCCATCCGCGTGGAAGTTGAATCCCGCGGGAATTATCTTTGGGCTGTTGACGGGTCTGCTCTTTGCAGTCTACAACCTCGAAGGCAAAGTAGCCACAGAC
>JAVBXV010000262.1 GCA_030824405.1 Anaerolineales bacterium
TGGACGCAATGGCGATATTAACATCAAGGAACTTGCCGAGGTAACGTTCCCCATCCACGTGCGTTTGGATACCCGCTCTGTTTCTGAGATCAAAAGCAGGGCAAGCGCCTGCCATGCCTCACAAGGCGGAATGCAGATGCGCCGCGGACTGATGGGCTTCGTCACCCGCTTGTTTGGCGAGCGGGAAGATTACATGCAGGCTTACCCGCCCGTGACGGATGAGAAGAATTTCCGACGAAAATACGACCTGTTTGACGGCATCTAACCTGAAATTACCGTTTTGAAATGAACTGGCTGGGATAAATTCCCAGCCAGTTTTTTGTTTTGAAATTGTTGCGAAAGTATGTTTTGTTTTCCGTATAATGTTCGTTGATTTACTCATATTCCTTCTGAAAAGTTGAGGTCTTATGCCTGAACGGAGAACCACTCCTCGCAAGAAATTTTCTTATTACATGCGCGTCGTAGACGACGATACGCAGGAGACGCTTGGCCACATGGTGGAGGTGAGCGAGCAGGGAGTACAACTGGACACCATGGCCGCCCTGCCGATCAACAAGGATTATTATTTGCGGGTTGAGCTCACGCCTGAGTTGGCTGACCTGCCTTTTATAGTTTTCCTGGCGCGCACAAAATGGTCCAATGTGGGAAATATCCCCAATTTGTTTCATACGGGTTTCCAGATTATTGAGATCCTGCCAGAAGACAGGGACGTTTTTCTTAGTATTGTGAAAAAATATAGTTCGTAGGTTTGATGGCGGGGCGCAGATGAAATGCGCCCCGCTCTTTTTCAAGGATATATGGGGGCGTTTCCATTAAAGTATCTGTATCTGGCGCTTGACGTTTTAGAACGAGTGTTCTAAAATCTTTATGTCGTTATCCACTTTATCAAAAGGAGAATGTTATGTCCAAGAGGAATGTTGTGCATGTGGAAATTCCTGCCGCAAACGTGGAAGGTGCAGGCAAATTTTATGAGAGTTTATTCGGCTGGAAACTCCAGCACATGCCTGAAATGAACTACACTATGTGGGAAGCGGGTGATGGTTCAGGCGGCGGATTTCCAGGGGTCTCAGCTGATAATCCCGCGGGTCAGGTGCTGGTCTACATTGACAGCGATGATATTGAAGCAGATCTGAAGAATGTAGAAAAGCTTGGGGGCAAGGTGCTGCATCAAAAGACTGAAATTCCAGGGATGGGTTGGTTTGGAATATTTAAAGACCCAACAGGAAATGTACTGGCTTTATATACAAGCATGAAGCCCGTTGAATAATTCGTTTTTACTGGGTAGTATGCGAATCGTTTAATCGGTTGAATTGTAAAAAATATCAGGAGACCCAAAAAATATGAATAAAGGATTTACCGCCAAGTCTGTGGTTATTATTGATGCCTCAGCGTCAAAGGTATGGGAAGCGCTCACCAGACCCGAGATCATCAAGCAGTATTTTTTTGGCACGAACGTGGACACAGATTGGCAGGTTGGTAGTCCCATCACGTACTCAGGTATGTGGGAAGGCAAAGCGTACGAAGATAAGGGAACGATCCTGCAGGTTGAGCCAGAGAAACTGCTTGTCTCCACATTTTGGAGCGCTTTATCTGGCCTGGCGGATGTCCCGGAAAACTATCAGACCATTTCCTATCAACTGAATATGGACGATAATCAAAGGACAGTGTTGACCGTTCTTCAGGACAATCATGCCACCATCGCAGATGCCGACCGTACCGAGCAGAATTGGGGTATGATCCTTGCGTCGATGAAAAAAATTCTTGAAGAGAATACCACGGCGTGATCGGAGAATCCTATGTATGCAATGACTGGAAAATTAATTGCGCAAAACGGAAAACGGGATGAATTGATCTCCATTTTGAAACAAGCCGCCGACCTTGTTGGCGGTTCCCCTGCGTGCAGGTCATACATTGTCTGTGAAGATACTTCCAATGAAACCCATGTGTGGGTGTTTGAAATTTGGGACGATAAGCAGTCGCATGATTCTTCCCTGAATGATGATCGTGTTCGGTCCCTGATCGGGCAGGCAAGGCCTTTGCTCGCGGCTGCACCTGACGGCGCAGAGTTGAGGGTGGTGGGCGGTCACGGCCTGTAAAATCGGATCTTTATAAATACAGTAAAAAGAACGGCAGATTTGGCTGTTCTTTTTTGTTGGAACCCGTTATATAATTTTTATAGGGTGGAATCTGGTTTTCGCGTTGAACAAAACATTTGGGAGGGTGTATGGCTGGTTTATCTTTCGGCGTCGAGTCTGGGTTATTGGAGTTGGAACGGCAGCTTGCCCAGCGTGAAGCGGAATTGCAGATCATCAACAGTGTTCAACAAGGGCTTGCCGCCCATCTTGAAGTTCAGGCGATTTACGATCTTGTAGGTGACAGGATCCGCGATATTTTCAATGCGCAGGTTGTCATGATCTCAATTTACGATCCGCAGACAGAGACCATCGAACATCGGTATGCGATCGAACGTGGTGAGCGAATTTATGCGCCCGGACATCATCCCATACGCGGATTCCGCACCCAGATCGTCGAAACGCGTAAGCCTGTACTGGTCAACACGCATGTGGGCGAATTGGCGGCACAGCTTGGGCAGCCCACACTCCCAGGAACGATCACTCCCAAATCCTGGCTTGGCGTGCCAATGATCGTTGGCGATCAAGTGACGGGAATTCTTAGCCTGCAAGACGTGGACAGGGAAAACGCATTCGGTGAACCAGAAGTACGCTTCCTGCAAACACTGGCCGCTTCAATGAGCGTTGCGCTTGAGAACGCGCGTCTGTGGGAACAGGAACATCTGTATCGCAAAGCGCTTGAACGTGAATTTGAGATCGGCCGCGAAATTCAGCTGGGGTTTCTGCCGAACAGGCTGCCGCAGCCGCACGGTTGGGAGATAGCCGCTTCGCTTAAATCCGCACGGGAAGTTGCTGGGGATTTTTATGACGTGTTTTCACTGCCAGATAAAAAGATCGGGCTGGTCATTGCCGACGTGTGCGATAAAGGCTTGGGCGCTGCGTTGTTCATGACCCTGTTTCGTAGTTTGATCCGCGCAGTATCGAACATGGATTATTATGCGCGCGTAAAATCGGGCGATGCGAATTCTTCAGAAGCGCGTTTGATCAACGCTATCTCGCTGACCAATAACTACATCGTGAAAACTCATGGCAGAACGGGAATGTTTGCCACTGTCTTTTTTGGAATATTGGATCTGCGCACAGGCGTGTTGCGGTATATCAACGGGGGGCATCTGGCGCCCATGCTAATTCGCAAGAACGGCGTCAAGAAGACCCTCACGTTGACAGGTCCCGCCGTGGGCGTCGTGCTGGATGCGGACTACGCCATTCGAGAAGTCAAAATGGAAAAAGGTGATTTGTTGTTTGCTTACACTGACGGGCTGGTCGATACTGAAAACCCCGCAGGCGAATTTTTCAGTGAAAAAGAATTGATCCCTGTCTTGCTCAAAGACCAGTCGTTATCCCCAATGCTTACTCAAATTCAGAAACGTGTTGCAGAGCATGCGGCAGGCGCAAAGCAATTTGACGATATAACCCTGTTGGCGTTGCGGCGGGTGAAACACGAATAATCTGCATTTGCTTGACGCACTTTTCTCACGGTGGTATCCTTGCGCGCAATGTTCAGACAACCTGATGTTGACACTAATAATACCAATCGTACTACTCGCACTCATGCAGTTGCGGGGCGTTGGTATTTATCAGCTGAACATGAACCAGTCCATTCAGCCTAGATAGGAAAACCAAACGCCCCGACATTCGGGGCGTTTTTCTTAACCCCATAAAGGAGAAATCATGTCCATTTCAAATGCCACGCCTGTCCTCGCCGTTGACGAAAAGAATCTCATTCCCGTCAGCGACCACCTCAAACAAATGGCGGATATTCCGCCCTCGCGCATGTTCCTGATCAACAAGTCTTTGAAAGTGTATGTTGAGAAGAATGCGGGCGCAAAAATATTTGACGCTTCGCAAGGCGACGGCGGCGCATCTTTGCCTGGAACCCCCAAGGCGATTTTAGAACGTGCGCTTCAACTTCAACTGGAACATGGTACGGCCTACGATATGCCCTTCGGCACTGACGCATACCGCAAGGCCGTCATTGAGCAATATTGGAAGTTGGACTCATCCTCTGGCTGGGGACCTGCCAACGTGCTCGGCACTGCAGGCGGACGTGATGCCTTGAACAAAGCCTATCAAGCCATGCTCGCACTCGGTCATGGACGTCAAGGTGATCTGATTATGGTCTCGCGCGTCCCGTGGATTTCCTATAACTGGGGTCCTTATGGTGTCGGCGCAAATGTCCTCTGGGCGCCAGGTGATCCTGCGCAAGGTTGGGCCTATTCCGAAGATGCGATTTGTGAAAGTGTGAAATTCGCCGAATCAAAAGGACGCAAGATCGCGGGCATCCTCATCACCAATCCTGACAACCCAACAGGCATGACCATCGCCGTTGAGAAACAAGTCTCACTCGCCAAAGCCGCCCTTGAAGCGGGCGTAGCCTTCGTGCTCTTCGATTGGATGTATCACTACGTCACCGACGAATCCCCAATGGATTTGAACTCATTCCTGAAATTCTTCACCCCTGAAGAACGCAAGCGCATCATGTTCCTCGATGGCATCACCAAATCGCTCGGCGGCTCCAATATCCGCAACTGTCATTTGATCGCGGATGAAGCCGTCATCAAATTTATTACCGCCCGCGCTTCGCATGGAGTCATCCCATCATTCTTCTCGTTGGCAGTCGCCATGGCAGCCTATGAAATGGGATTTGACAAAGCCGCTCAAACCATCATCGAGCCGACCAACGCCAGCCGCGTGGTCTTGAAGAAATTACTCGCCGAAAACGGAATGCAGCACATCATCGGTAAAGGCTATTACGCGTTTATGAATGTTAGTGAATTTATAAAAGCGGGAGGCTTGGCAGACAGCGAACCGCTTGGACAATACCTCGCCGAAAATCACGGCATCGCCATTGTCCCTGGCGCATTCTTCTCACCCTTCGGCAACGACTGGATCCGCTTCTCCTATGCCACGCCCGCTGAAAGAACTGAAGGCGCGTTCAAGAGGTTGGTCGAAGGTTTGAATTCACTCAAAGGTTAGAACAATAAAGAACATGAAAAAGCGATTTATTGAGATCGTAATACTTTTAATCGCTTTGCTGATAATATTTTTGGCAACAGATACTGTTACGGACATTTTTTATCCAAAATCCAAACATATCCACCTTGAACAGACAATGGTTTCAACTTTTTGGGAACAGCGTGGCATACATAAGAGAACATGTAAGCATATTCAATGGTTGTTTGTAGCAGTAACAGATTATGAATCTGTTGAGATACTCCAGTATTATGAAGAAAGATGGAATAGACAGCCAAAACCCAGCCATCCAGCATTAGCGGAAGCGGAGTATCAGGGAAGGTTCTTTGCGATTTTTAGTTTCATTACCTCGAATTTCGAGTTGTCGATGGATAAATATCTTGGTTACGTTACACAAAGCATTCCCTTAAAGGAATACTCTATTGGAACTCATTTGTATATATGTAGGCTGGAAGATTGGTAGAACAAATAAGAAATACTGACTGCAAATCAGCAGCGAAAACTCAAAACAAAAATCCACTTAGAAAAGACGCTCATTGGTTGAAAAATATGCCCTCACAAAAATTTCCCGAAAAATATCACCTCGCTGTAGAACAAGCCGCCAAGGAAAAACCTCAAAGCGGACTCAACGGCTTCGAGCAGGAATGGAATCTGCTGGATGAAGAACTGCGTCCCTTGCTCACTGTGGGGGCAGGTCCCAGCCAGCAATCTTTTGTAGATTACCTGCGTGACGAATGCATTCCGCCCTGGCAGGCGCAATTCAGCCAACTCGAAATCTTTCACTGGATGGTCGAGTGGGCCACGCGCCCCTATTACACGCCGCGTGGAACGATCTACGAAGCGCGTCTCATGGAAGCCTCGCTGGTCAATGCGTTGCATCGCGCGGGTCTACACTTTGGCGAGCGCCTGCATCACTGGCATGGCAATCTTTTATTCTTAACCGACATTGGTCATAATTCCCTGCCTGGTAATTGGGGCATTGCAAAACGCCGTTATCTCGAAAAATGTATTGACCTCTACGGCGACACGCTTGCCACTGCGGGCATTCACTCGAATCTTTCATTGCCCGACCCGCTTTTCACTTGGGATTTCATGCATCTCTCTGCCAGCGAGCGCGGCGATAAACATCTCGATGATTTCAAGTCCGAGTTTTATATTACAGCCACGCGTCTTCTGCGCGCGTTCGCGTCACTCTTTATTGCCACAGCTGCGTCCACGCCGATGCAGGCTCAGGTTAAGAATGGA
>JAVBXV010000457.1 GCA_030824405.1 Anaerolineales bacterium
CCAACCTGAACCCCGATCTCCATGCTTTCCCATACGTGCAAAGCACCTTCGTAATCAGCAGGGAAACGAAATTCACGAACAAGAACTTGCGGGGTTATCAACGGGATTTAATATTTTTTTTCAAGATCGTGATGAGGTCATCTGGCATGTATGGCTTGAGCAAGAACCCATTGGCGCCGTGACGCATACATTCCTCTTTGACATTGGAGCCAGAGGACATCACAATACGTGTGTCTTTGATGTCTTTCGCGGAACGAATAGAGTCTAGAATTTCCAACCCACTCTGCTGCGAAAGATGTACATCCAGCAATAGGATATCTGGTTTTTCCTTCCGCACGGCAGCTGGAACATCGTCGTCCGCATCCAACGCAACCACGTCAAAGTTTTCCATCTTCAAAAGGGTTTTCAGCAATGAAACCATGGTCAAATCATCTTCTGCGAGGAGTATTTTTGGCATTCTTTTTCGCCTTTGTTTGCGTGGATTTTTTCTTAACAGGCTTCTTTTCGATCTTCTTTTTTGACTTGGCTTTCGGTTTTTCAAGTGCAGCATTTAGCACATCGTCCACCGATTCTGCGAAAATGAATTTCATTGTCTCGCGTATCTCATCAGGGACGTCATCAACATCCTGTTCATTACGTTTCGGAAGAATAATGGTCGTGAGGCCGTTACGATGCGCGGCCAGAACTTTTTCTTTGACGCCGCCAATGGCGAGCACCTGTCCACGCAATGTGATCTCTCCGGTCATTCCTATCTGCGGCTTGACCTTACGGCCAGAGATCAACGACACCAAAGCAGTTGCCATTGTCACTCCAGCAGAAGGGCCATCTTTTGGCTGTGCGCCTGCGGGAATGTGCATGTGAACATCAAACTTTTCAAAGAACTCGGAAGAAATACCCAGAGAATGAGCACGCGAACGGACGTACGACATGGCCGCGCGGGCCGATTCCTGCATGACGTTACCGATCGAACCAGTTACCTGAAAGCCGCGTCCGCCGGGCATGGCAGTGGCTTCAATAAATAAAATATCACCACCGAAGGAAGTCCACGCGAGGCCAGGCACAACGCCTGGAATGGAAGTGCGCTTGTTCAGTTCTTCTGGCCCAAAGTAGATCGGGTGGTCAAGGTATTCCTCGATCACTTCAGGCGTGATCTCAAATTTTTCGCCTTTTCCTTCCGCGATCCTTGTGCCTGCCTTGCGGCAAACTGCGCCAATTTTACGTTCCAAACTACGCACACCCGCTTCGCGCGTGTATTCACGCACGATCTTTTTCAAGGCATCATCTGTGAATGCGATCTCTTCAGTACGCAGGCTGTTTTCGCGAATCTGGCGTGGAATTAGATAGCCGCGCGCAATCGCAAGTTTCTCGTTCTCGGTATAACCAGAAAGGAAAATGATCTCCATGCGGTCACGCAGCGGGCCTGGAATGGTCTCCAGTGTATTCGCGGTGGTAATGAAAAACACCTGCGAAAGATCATAAGAAACCTCAAGGTAATTATCGCGGAACTCTGAATTTTGCTCCGGGTCCAGCACTTCCAATAAAGCAGAGGCTGGGTCTCCGTGAAAATCATAGGTGAGCTTATCCACTTCATCAAGCATGAAGACGGGATTTTTTGAGTCGATGCGGCGCAGAGATTGAAGGATGCGCCCGGGCATGGCGCCAATGTAAGTGCGGCGATGACCGCGAATTTCAGCTTCATCGCGCACACCACCCAGCGAGGCACGAATAAACTTACGCCCCATCGCGCGAGCAATGGATTGCCCAAGGGATGTCTTGCCAACACCTGGGGGCCCAACAAAACACAGGATCACCCCTTCGCGCTCACGCCGAATGACATCGTCTGAAATTTCTTTTTTATCGTCCTTGCGGTCAAGCCGCAATTTGCGAATGGCAAGAAATTCAAGAATACGATCCTTCACATCTTCAAGGCCGTAATGATCTTTATTCAAGATCTCGCGCGCATGCGGAATGTCGAGAATATCTTCCGTTGATTTTGACCACGGAAGCGAAGCCAGCCAGTCGATGTAGGTGCGGATGACGCCATACTCTGCCGCAGCAGTTGGCAGACGAGACAAACGATCCAACTCGCGTTTAGCCTGTTTATATGCTTCTTCAGGCAGTTTCGCCTCTTCGAGTTTTTTTCTGAATTCATCCACCTCAACAGATTGCTCGTCATTTTCGCCGAGTTCCCGTTGAATAGCCTTCATCTGTTCGCGCAGAAAATATTCGCGTTGTACTTTTTCGATCTCGCCGCGTGCCTCGTTCTGGATCTTCTGTCCAAGCTGCAAAACTTCTGCTTCGCGCACGAGTAAACCGATCAGTTTCTTAAGTTTTTCACTGACAGAATCCAACTCAAGGAGTTGTTGCGAATCCTTCAAATCCATGCGCTGGAAATTGGCGATGGTATATGCAGTTTGAAGCGGTTCTTCAATGGAGGTAATGGAGCCTGCCAACTCTTCCGGGAAGGAAGGGATCATCTGCGTGATCTGTTGAAATTGGTCGCGGGCATTGCGTGCCAACGCATCAATTTCGAGGCCTTCTTCGATCGTTTCCGGCGCAAGGTGGACATGAGCCTTAAGGTATGGCTCCTCTTCCACAAACTCGCCAAGGCGGAATCTCTCGATGCCCTGCACCAGAAGACGAACTGTACCATCTGGTGCACGCAAGAGGCGGTGAACAGTGGCGATCGTCCCTACTTGATGCAACTGCCCGGGACCGGGTGTTTCATTTTCAGGATCCAACGCTGCCACAAGGCCGACAAATTTATCTCCGCCGACAACATCGTCCACCAGTTTTATGGAACGCGGCTGGCCTACGGTCAACGGGACGGCGGTGTTTGGGTATACAACAACTCCACGCAAAGGCAGGATGGGGAGAACGTCGGGGTATTTCGGCCCTTCGTCTTTGGCATCAGTTTCCGGGGAGTTTGAAGCGGCGTCTTTTTTTCCAAAACGAGAGAAGACGGAGTTGAGAAGCAGGTTCATCATCTCGTCATCGACTTCGCCAATGGATTGAAATTCAGTCAGGCTGGTATTCCAGCGGGATGCAGGCATATTTTTTTACTCGACCTTAATGTGATTGGGATTGGCTTTCGGCAATGTGACCATTAAAAATCCATCTTTATATTCAGCTTGGGCGTGATCGATATTAACAGGAGTAGGAATGGGGGTTGCGGTGGCAAACTTCCCATAGCGTATTTCCATTTGATGGTATGCGCGGCGTTCAGGCAGGTCGGTGCGGATGCCAGAAACGATCAATAAGTTGTTTTCAAATGAGACGTCGAAATCTTCCTCGCGCATCCCCGCTATTTCGACACGAATTATGTAGGCCTGTTCTGTTTCGTACGAGTCTGTGGGAGGGCTCCAAATATTGGAGCGAATTTGCCAGCTAACTGCATGAAGGATCTCTCGGCGAGTATCCATAAGAGTTTGGCCTGATTTGCGTACAATCGTCGGCATAGGCTAGCTCCTTTTTATGCGCTTACATGAAACACTTTTTTCAGTGCCCCCGGAAAGACTCGAACTTTCAACCTACTGCTTAGAAGGCAGGTGCTCTATCCATTGAGCTACGGGAGCATTTTTGTTATTGTAAGCCAGATTTTCAAAATCTGGCTTACTTTTTAATTATTCGTTACTGTCTACAGCAGCCTTGACCTCATAGGGTCTCAAGCCGCGATATACACGCGGACCTGAAAGGGTTCTCAGGATGGTATCTGCAGGACGGCCAAGTTTAGCCGATAATTCTTCAGACGACATGGCAACATTACCATTCACGATAAATACACGGAACACCGCTTCAACAAGCGCGGTACGGGCATTTGCAAAATCCGGTTCCAGCGCACAATGAGTCATCAAGGTGTGATGAATACCATCAACAGGCTTCACCTCTGCGGTAACAGGGTCCACCCAATCTATCATTTCACCTTCATCAATATCTGCAAAGGCTTCCTGATGTTCAGGGCACAATAAAGAACGAAGGAAGACATGCCAGTCATTCTCATTCTGTTTCCACCAATCAAAATCAATGTGGAATGGAGTCTTGGAAGATGGTTTAAGCAAACTCATGATTAGACATCCTCGTCAAGGCGGAAGTGCAGGTCGCCTACATGTTTGAAGGCGGGATTGCTTGCCAACAAAGCGAATAAAGGCGCAGGCGGCACACGGCGCAGGAGATTAACCCCTGCATACAATTCCTGTGCATGGACATGCCCTTGCGGGTTGGACTTACTCAATTCACGCATGATCAAAATTACCAGCTCTTCGAAGGAGCGGCGCTTTCCCCAAAGTGGGTCGAGGGCTTTGAAATCTGTTACGTGAACGGTCATGCGGTCATTGAATTCGGCAGTAATGGACTGCTTCAACATTGCAAAAACCAGGCCGCCATCATTACCGATGATGAGTGTGCGCACCCAGTCTTTAGAGGAGCGCTGAATCTTTGCTTCCACGATCACTTCGCCAGGCTTTTCACCGCGCTTGATCACAACCAACGAGCCTGGAATCAAAGAATGGGCTTTGTACCACTCGCGCAGACCAAATACATATCCGTGCTCGCGCACCACCCATGCAGGAATTCGCTGCTTGGTTTTGCCGTCCACAAGAGTAAAGCGCACACGCGGCGACTCATAAGCGGTTGGGAACAATTTATGTGCCCGTGAAGACATGGGTAATGTTCCTGCGCGCAAATGCGGGTAGATCAATGTAACTGTATGTGACGAAACATCATCAGCGTCACTTGCTGGGGAGAGTTCATCGTCCAATTGAGTCTCAAGGGCCAGCATGGCTTCGCTCAACAAAGAACGATCATGCTCAATGAATTCGTAATGCAACGAAGGAGGCACTTCTCGTACATAATCAGGTTCAAGTCGGCGTAGGCACCAAAGCACCTGACCAGACGGGCCAACTTCATCAAATCGTTCATCATCCTGTAAGGCATAATTCAAGGAAAATTCTACAAGCCTGGCGTTCACGCCTGCCGGCAGTTCGATCTCTTTAAGTAACGCATCAGTGGTCAGAGGTTCGCCGCCAGCCATATCTAGCACGGCTTCAGCGAGGTTCAACTGTCCCTGATTAATATCGATCAACAAGGAGCGCGGGAACCAACTTGCCGCGATCTTTACCAATCCTTCATCAGAAGTAAATGCCGCTTCGATCTTTTTTTCTATTGCAGCACCAAAATCACGCACAATGACTTCAGGATTAAGGTCATCGCTTTGAGGCACTTCAACGGGAGCATCATTCAAATGATGAGATTCGAGCCCCGCGGCAAACATGCGCTCTGATCCATCGTCCAGAACCACGGTCAGCACATCAAACTCGCTGATCGCAGGGTTACTTCCCGCTCGAACTGCGGCGACACGGCCTTGCTTCCATTCCAATGCGGGGAAAATAAGGTCGTCATTCACCTGATATTTTTCCTTGGGCAAATAACTTTTTCCACCAGCCTTTTGTTTGCTTTCCGCAACCGCACGTTCGTGCTTAATACGCGCGTCAATGAACGCACTCGCGAGCTCACGAGCCGTCAAAGGGGTTTCACGCTCAAATAAATAAGTGTGAAGATTTTCAATGTCTTGTGGGGTAATCTGGATTGTTAACCAGTATTCTTTGGGGAGTGTAAATACGCCTATCATAGTCAGCCTTGAAGTTGTATTTTGCCTAACATACGGCGAAACAATTATACCTTACCTTATTCATACTTCCCATTATTTTGTGAAAGTTATTACTGGTAAGAATTCACATAATTTACACATCTTTTCTTTCTAATTACCTGCTACAGTATGCAAAATTATAAAGAGGAAAATAAAAAAATGAAAATAAAATTAATTGTGACATTAACCCTTTTGATGGTATTTATTTCTGCATGTGGAGGACAAGCGCCTCAAGCCACGCCCGAACCTACCACAGCAACTGAAACATCTGCCCCGCCTACAAACACCCCCCTCCCCACTGACACACTTGCTCCCGTGTCAACAGACACAGCGCTCCCTCCCACAGAAGCTCCAGCAGCGGCAACGGGTGTAAGTTACGCAAATGACGTGGCTCCGATCTTCGAAGTAAGCTGCAACAAATGTCACGGCATTGAGCAAGTGAAAGAAGGCCTGGACATGACCACTTATAATTCTCTCATGGTCGGTTCGTTTAATGGAGTAGTCATTGTCCCTGGTAACGCCACTGACAGCTTTTTGGTACAACAAATTGTCGAAGGTGAAATGCCCAAGCGCGGCACCAAGCTTACCGCCGAACAAACCCAGATAATTGCAGACTGGATCAATCAGGGTGCGTTAAACAACTAAAAATTTAATAAGACAAGCAACAAAAAGTGCAGATAATATTATCTGCACTTTTTGTTGGCAT
>JAVBXV010000427.1 GCA_030824405.1 Anaerolineales bacterium
AAAACATTCTGGCGTAGTCATCCTCGGCGACCCTGGCGCTGGTAAAACCACCTTCCTCAAATATCTGGCCTTATCACTTGCACGCGGTGAAGGCAAAAAGATCGGGCTGATCGATTACCTACCGATCATTCTTCCGTTGGCTGCTTTTGCCAATGCTTTACAAACACGTGATATTCGCCTGGATGATTTCATTGCTGAATATTTTGAAGGGATCGGTGCAGACCTGCCGATTGCCGCCATGCTCAAGGAATCGCTGAAAGCAGGCCGTGCCTTGATCCTGCTGGATGGTCTGGACGAAGTCCGTGATATCAACCTGCGCAACACAGTTGTGGAACGCGTAGTGGATTTCTTTGCCTTCCATCGCAGACAGGGCAATAAATTTGTACTCACCAGCCGCGTTGTGGGCTATCGCGCTGTGCGCCCATCCACTGAAGATCTTGTTGAATGCACCATCGTTGATTTTGAAGAAGACGAGATCGAGGAATTCGTCGGCCATTGGACCTCTGCGCTCGAAAAACAGGCACAGGGCAATACCGCTGTAGCCCGCGCAGATGCAGAGACAGATCGCCGCGAATTATTGGATGCCATTCAGCAAAATCCTGGCGTACGCCAACTTGCATCCACGCCCCTGCTACTCACCATTCTGGCGTTGATGAAAAGGCAAGGCGTCACTTTACCAGAACGCCGCGTTCAACTCTACGATCAATATGTAAACACATTGCTTTCCACATGGAATCGCGCCCGTAGTTTAAGCGGGCGCTCGCCCGGCCGTGATATTGATGAAATTCAAACTGTACGCATCCTTGCTCCGCTTGCATTGTGGATGCATGAAGTCAGCCCGGGTGTGGGGTTGGTTAGCCGCGAAGACATGCGCCGTAAACTTGAAGAGCTTTTCCTGGAGCGTGGCGATGCATCTCCTCATCAGGCTGCGCGTCAATTCCTGATCGATGTACGCGAACACGCCGCACTCCTGCTGGAACGCGGGCCAGGTGAATATGGTTTCATTCACCTGACATTTGAAGAGTATCTCGCGGCTGTTGCACTGGCATTAAAAGGACAGGGAGATTCAAGACCCATTATTGAAACCCTGTCTGCGCATATTGGTGAACAAGCCTGGCGTGAAGTAACCCTGCTTACGATCGGGTATCTTGGAATTCGTCAACAACTTCCGAAAGTATCTGGCGAAGTGGTTGAGTCACTGGTTGATAATAAACCTGGCCCGCCCGGTGAAGCCGTTGTGCTGGCTGGTGACGCAGTGCTGGACACATGGCCGGGCGGTGTCCCTGTTCAAAGCCGTGACCATGTCATTCAGGCGCTGGTTGTCAACATGGAAGATGGAAACATTCGTCCAGAGTTGAGGCGGCATTCGGGTCTTCTGTTGGGAAGGCTTGGGTGGCGGCCCGGTGACCTGGATCGGTTTGCGGAAGTGCCTGCTGGCGTGTATCAGGCTGGGATCAAGAAAGAAGCGAAAGAAATTCCGTACATGTATTTCATCGGAAAATATCCTGTTACGAATATCCAGTTTGCGCGCTTCGTCAAAGAGGATGGCTATCAACACCATGAATTTTGGAGTGAAGAGGGCTGGGAGTGGCGCACAGGAAAATTTGATACGCGTACCATGGAAGCGGTATCGCGCGACTGGCTGGAGCATCGTCCGCTTGTAAAACGCAATGTGCCGTATTACTGGCATAACATCGAGTTGAGCAACCCCATCGTTCCGATCGTAGGCGTGAGTTGGTTTGAAGCCGAAGCATATTGCAACTGGCTGGCAAAAAAGATCGTTGCAGTTCCTGAAGGCTACACCATTCGCCTGCCGAATGACAATGAATGGGAGCGTGCTTCACGCGGCACCGATGGACGTGAATATCCCTGGGGCGATGGCTTTGATAAAGCCGCCGCCAACACATGGGATAGTGATGCCACAGGCTCTGGCCTTGGCGGCACCACAGCAGTGTGCACCTTCCCGCAGGGAGCCAGCCCCGATGGCGCGCTGGACATGAGCGGTAATGTTTGGGAGTGGACACGCACATGGTATGATGAAGATAAGAAATATCGTGTTGTACGCGGCGGCTCATGGATCGGATATCAGTGGTTCGCACGATCCTCTTTTTGCAACTGGTCCATTCCGTTAATGTTCAACGATGATCTCGGCTTTCGCGTGGTCATTGCACCAAAAGATTCATAAGAGGAATACTCATGGCAAAGAAAAGAGATGGTTTAAGCGCTGGTAATGGCGGCATTGTGATCGGCGGCAACGTAAGCCGCAGTAACATTGTTTCAGGCAACAACAATGTTATTTCCAATCAAAACATCAACGTTGCGCCCATGTTCGAAAAGATCTATCGTTTTGTTGAAACACATCCAAAACTTCAAGCTTCAAAAAAGAAGGATGCCAAAGAGGAATTAAAAGAAATTCAAACCGCGCTGGAAGAACCAACAACAGATGAAAATTTTATTGCGCGGCGTTTCCGCAACATCAAACGCATGGCTCCCGAGATCGTGGATGTGGCATTTGAGACCCTAAAAAATCCCATTAGCGGCGTGGCTGAAGTGATCAATCGCATCGCACAAAAAATGGCTGAAAGCGCAAAGTAGTAAAATAAAACTGGCAGATTGCTCTGCCAGTTTTATTTTGAAAGGAGCAGGAATGAAACTCGGAAGTTTGGTTCTAGCCTTGATGATCTTGACTCTCAGCGCGTGTTCCGCCGCAGTGGATGCGCCACCGCCTCCCACCGCCCTGCCAACTGCCACTCCTCAACCAGCATTGGCGGCATCCCCAACATTCAACGCCGCCATCCCTACACTGACACAAGTTCCCGCATCCGCACAAACAGCAGTGCCCACTATTGCGCCACCTTTCTGCAACGACACCAACACACGTGAATTGATCACATCTCTCACAAAAGCAATTGCAACAAAAGATGGCGCGCTGCTATCTTCTCTTGTTTCTCCATCCCAGGGCATGGACGTGCGTTATTACCGCGATGGAAATGTCGTCAACTATGACACTGAACATGCAAAATTTGTTTTTGAAACCACTTTTCAAGCAGATTGGGGCTTATCGTTTGGAAGCGGAGAACCCACTCTTGGATCGTTCCAGGAGATCATCCTGCCTGCTTTACAAATCGTATTTACGCCCAATGCAGAAGTGACTTGCAACCAACTCAAAGTTGGCGGCGCAACCTATATGCCTGAATGGCCCTACCCTGGCACACCATATTATTCTGTCCACTTTGCGGGTACAGACCAATATGGCAGCATGGATTGGCAAACCTGGGCTGTTGGCATGGAAACGATTGCGGGAAAACCCTACATTACAGCACTCGCCCACTACGTGTGGGAACCGTAAAACACAAATCCACTTTCTACGACTTTTCCCCCTGCTTCTCTAGAGAAGCAGGGGATTTTATTTCTAAGGTAAGAATGTGCCAATAATGCTATTCTATAAACCATGCTATTGCAAGAAGTTGCAATAAGGAATCCCATGTCTGTCACTCTTGATTATGTTCCCCAATTGCGTGCCCGCGGCTACCGTATGACATCTCAACGGATGGCCATTTTGCGTGTCCTGCATCACTTTGGCGGGCATCTCTCTCCCACACAAGTCTACGAGCAGGCACGCAAGCAGTTACCCAACCTAACTGAGACAACTGTCTACCGCACCCTGGAATTCCTCGCAGAGCATGGGCTGGCCCGTTCCGCGCACATGGGCAATGGACATCTGGTGTACGAAATTGCGCAGCACGAGCACCACCATCTTATCTGCCGAAATTGTGGGAACACGGTGGAAGTGAAGCACTCTCTACTAAAAACAATGTATCAGAAACTCGAATCATCCAGCGGCTATAAATTGACCGATAGCCACCTTACATTCTTTGGTCTATGTTCCGACTGTAAATAAGGAGATAAAAATGCACTTTTCACCCATCCCCATGCATATCCCTGATGGCTTTCTCAGCCTGATCGTGTCCATCATTTGCTGGGCCATTACAGCCAGTGTTGTTGGGGCGGCGATCTCAAAAACAAATAAAGCGCTTGGCGAGAAGCAGATCCCGTTGATGGGCGTAATGGCCGCATTCATCTTTGCTGCACAAATGATCAACTTCCCTGTTGCAGGTGGAACCTCTGGACATCTGCTTGGCGGTGCGTTGGCCGCCATTGTATTGGGTCCCTGGGCTGGCATGCTGGTCATGACTTCTGTTATTGCTGTGCAAGCTCTCCTGTTTCAGGATGGCGGGCTGGTTGTAATGGGTGCAAATATCCTCAACATGGGTTTAGCTACCGCAGCGGTCGGGTATGGACTGTATCGTTCCATGGCGGGCAGATCGAAATCAGCCAAACTTGCAGCTGCAGGAATTGCTGCATGGTTATCCGTAATGACTGGCGCCCTGCTCACCTCCCTACAACTTTGGTTGAGCGGCACATCAGATCTACAACTAGTGATTCCATCCATGCTGGGCGTGCATGCTGTGATCGGGATCGGGGAAGCGTTGATCACAACTTTTGCGTTGGGCTTTATCTTTCAGACCCGCCCCGACCTGCTTGGCGAGGAATCTGAATCTGCGAAAGCCAGCAGCGGTTGGGTGTATGTTGGCGGGTTGATCGCCATCGCTGTAGTTTTGTTATCGCCGTTCGCATCCACAGACCCTGACGGTCTCGAACGCGTGGCAACCGATATGGGATTTATCAATACGAGTCAATCTGCTCCCTATCAACTTATCCCAGACTACGCCATACCTTTCCTTGGGAATACAAACCTCTCCACAATAGCGGCGGGCATCGTTGGCGTGATCGTGGTCGGCCTTGTAGCTCTGTTGATCGGCCGTGGAATGAAAGCAAAATCGTAGGTTGAAAATATGCATTCTGACGCCTTTGATCGTTACCACGAAAAAAATAGTTTTATTCACCGCCTCGACCCGCGTGTTAAAGTGGTGATCACTATCGTTTTTATCGTCTCGAACGCCCTCTTGCCTGATGGGGCATGGATCGCGTTTGGGGCGGCATGGTTATTTCTTTTGCTCACCAATTGGCTTTCTCAATTGGGTTTTGGGTACACACTCAAACGTTCGATCGTAGCCCTGCCTTTTGCGTTGATCGCCATCACCATTTTGTTCACCATGCCAGGAGAGCCGCTGGTTTCCTTCAAATTGTTGATGTGGAATTTGACCATTACCGATATGGGCCTGCTGCGTTTTGTAAGCATTCTCATCCGCTCATGGCTCTCGGTGCAGTTGGCGATCCTGTTGGTGGCAACCACACGCTTTCCAGATCTCATCCACGCGTTCGAACATTTGCGCGTGCCAGCCATTCTCACGACCATCATTGCGTTTTTATATCGGTATCTATTCGTACTTACCGATGAAGTCTTCCGTCTGATTCGGGCGAGGGAATCTCGTTCGGCTGCTGCAACAGGCCGCAGGTCGGGGGGAGGCGTTCTTTGGCGCGCGCGCGTGGCAGGCAATATGGCTGGTCAACTTTTTCTGCGAAGTTATGAGCGCAGTGACCGCATCTACAACGCCATGGTGGCACGCGGATATTCGGGTCATCTCTTCACGCTTAATCCGCATGAAATGAAAGCCCGTGATTATTTCGTAACCGCATTCGCAATTGCTTTTATATTTATCCTTCAAGTGATCGGAAGACTCTAATGCCAATCTCTCATTCTGTTACCCCAGTAGATACAACACTCAACGAAGGCGATGTATTAAGCGTTCACGACCTTCATTTTTCCTATCCAGACGGACACTCTGCCTTGCATGGAGTTTCATTCAAAATGGGCCTCGGAGAAAAAGCCGCATTGGTCGGGCCAAATGGCGCGGGCAAATCAACTTTGATGCTTCACCTGAATGGGATCTTAAACGGGCATGGCGATATTAATGTTGGCGGCCACCGCCTCACTCGCGAAAATTTACCTGGCATCCGCGCAATGGTTGGACTCGTGTTCCAGAACCCAGACGACCAACTCTTCTCCCCCACTGTGTTCGAGGACGTGGCGTTTGGTCCGCTGCACATGGGCCTGCCAGAACAGGATGTGCGCGCACGTGTGGATGCGGCACTCGAAGCCGTGCGAATGAGCGCGTATCGTGAGCGCCTGTCTCATCACTTGAGTGTTGGTGAAAAGAAACGCATTGCCATCGCAACGGTGCTTTCAATGAATCCAAGCCTATTAATTTTGGATGAACCTTCAGCAGGGCTGGATCCGCGTGCGCGCAGAACGTTGATCAACCTACTGCGTGAACTTCCCATCACCATGCTGGTTTCAACTCACGACATGA
>JAVBXV010000222.1 GCA_030824405.1 Anaerolineales bacterium
CGGGAAACTTAGTCTCCGATGAAGCTGCTTAGTGGTGACGGGCAAGTACGTTTACATCCGTCCTTCGGACAACCTCCCCCGTGAAACGTCCACAAGAGTCTTCAACAGACTTTATAACGGACTCACTGACAAAAACGGACGGATGCGCAAGAACGAAAAATAATCTCGGGCATAATACCAACGGCCCCTCCCGCCCTATCGGGCACGCGCCCCCAAATCCGAAATAGAAAGTACACAAATAATTCAGTGTATATAGTTCGGATTTGGAGAGGGAAATACGGCGCAAAATGAAAAGCGGTCTCGTGGACAATATGTCCACGAGACCGCTTTTCCATCCTGTATAATCATAAAACCTTAGAGGAGATCAGATATGAAAAATGGAACTTGTTCAAAATGCGGATCTACGCAAGTTTATAAGAGTGTCAACACCAGCTGGAGCGGAGATGGGATCACGGTCAAGGTGCTGGGGGATAAAGTGACTGAGGTCTTCCCCACAGAAGCGTATCTCTGCCTCGATTGCCGAAATCTCGAAATCTATGTGGAAGAAACAGCGGCGGCACTTTTTGGCAAAGGCAAATCTCTTACCGAGTCCATTCAAGCCAGCGACAACTGGAAAAAGATATAACAGCACCATAAAAATGGGGGTACAGGGGCTGAACCCCAGTATCTTTGACAGTGTAGTACAATGAAACCAGATCGCAAGATGGTTAATTGCATATACGCGGGGGAAATGGATCACTGCTTGTAAGCAACGCTACGACGCTTTCCAAAACATTAATATGCCAACTTGACGCCGCCTTTTAAGAGGTGCGTTAAATTATTTAAAGGGGTCGAGGAGAAACCATCATGAACAAGACGCTATTCGAAGAAAAGTGGAAAGTGATCCGCGGCCTGCTGAATGCCAGGTGGGACTTGATGGTGGAATACGATCTCCTCAAAGTGGACAAGGCCGACGTGAAGTTCGATAAATTCGTCACCCTGCTCCAGGTCAAATATGGATACACACGCCAGAAGGGCAAGGAAGAAATTGCCAAGCTCTGGGCGGAGTATGAAGCGAAACAGAAGTAAAACATAATTACGAAAGGAGTAAAAACCAGTGAATTCAACCGCAGTGAAAGTTAAAGCCAAGCGTCCATCCAAAGGGGTGGCAAAACACAATCGCAGAGTAAAACAGGAAGCTCGTAAAAACAGCGTCCCTGGTACTGAAGTAAAGAAAAAGGTACGACCTGCACAAACAACCAAAGCCTAAAACAAAAGATCGGGACACATTCTGTGTCCCGATCTTTTGTTTTATTTAGAACTGGTCTCAAAAATACTGTGTCACCCTGAGGGAGCGTTCTTCGCGACCGAAGGGTCTCTTGTATCGGGGTAGAGATCCTTCGCTATCGCTCAGGATGACACCTTTGAGATAACTTGTAATTATTTATGAGATCTGTCCGTTACTTGCAGGAGGGGTAGGTTCCTTGCTTTTTCTAACAGGCGCACTGCGCTTTTGTTCCTTGGGCTGCAGGAACAGCATGTACCCGTAGACGAGTGAGAACAAACCGTAGATCACAAGCAGTACCCACCCGTTCGTGCGGATCACACCGATGGATGTCATACCCATGATGATCGCGGCAAAACCAACCACAGAATAACCAAGCAAGACGGTTGCAATGGTCTTTTGCAGTTTAGCGTTGGCCATATCTCTCAACATCCACAGGAACCAGGCAGCCAAAAGCATGGCTGCGCCGAAAAAGCGGGCAACAAAATTGAGGATGACATATTTTTCGCCAGCGAACTGGCCAATCACAAAATCGGGAAGGATCAAAAATCCCGCCCCGAACAAGGCTACGGCGACGGCATTGATGGTGAACATTAAGCGGTAATTCATAGTTTTTCTCCTTAGGGTAATTGGACTTATCAAAATAAATATACAGCACCTTCAACAAGAGGCAAAGAAAAATTTTACGTCCAACCTTACATTCACTTTGCATAATGCCCCCCTACCTTCGGGCTATGCGTTTGAGCGGTTTTCACGAAAATTTGGATATTTTATATTAATGAAGAACCGCCCACAGATGCTGGTCAACTGATAAAAGGCGTGCCCAGTTTGAGGTCCAGATGGAGGCGGTGGGTCTGTTTCCAATCCACACTAAGGCCTGAAAGATGCCGCGTTTTTTTATCTGGTGATAAAAGCCACGAGCATGCTTATTGCGGAATGGCGGATTGTCCGATTCTGTTATAGAATCATCTTAACATGAGAAAATCTTCGAACGGATTCGGCGGTTTTGTGAAGTCGCCAATGGGCGTGGTGATCATTGCCACATTGGTATGGCATGTCATTTTACTGGTTGCCAAAATACCTATTAATTATTATGTCAGCGGCTTTTTATTGGCTGTGGATCTGGCTGCCGCCTACGTCCTGCGCGATCGATTGATGTATTTCTTTTCGCAGTTCGTGCTCCCCATTCAAAACCCGAAAGACAGGGCAGAGATCTATTCACGGGTAAAGAATTTTGAGACAGGCGAGCGCGGCCCCGCATTATTCATAAAGAATGGACGGGTGATCACGCACGAGGGCGAAGCCGATAAACGCGGACCTGGCGTGATCGTGCTGGATACCGCCAGTGCGGTGGTGCTGCGCACGGATACCGAGATCAAAGATACGGTTGGGCCTGGGGTCAAATTCACAAAAGAGAATGAATACATTGCAGGCAGTGTAGACCTGCGGGCACAGTGGCTGTTTATTGGCCCGATGGCGAACAACAGGCTCCTGCTTAATCCCGTACCTGCTTCGGCACAAAAAGACTATAGCGAAAACCAAACCAGACGCCAGCAAACCAGCGGCTTAACACGTGATGGTTTTGAAATTTCTCCGACCGTTAGCATTCAATTTAGCATTAAACGCCCGACTGAAAATAAACCCACCGAAAGCGGCGTGACCACTCAATATGGATTTGACGCCAACTCTGTGCGCAATGCGATCACTCGTGAAGTCATTCAACTAAAGGCTTCAGAGAACAGCAAGGCAAAAATGGATTGGAATAAACTGCCCGCGCATCTTGTGGTTAATCTGTGGCGCGAATATGTGCGCAAGTTCAAACTTGGCGATCTCTTCACCTCAAGCGGCATCAGTGGTTTGCAAACCATTGAAGACATGATCAATAAGCGCGTCAAACAAGCAGACGTGGCGGCACTGGACGATACAGGCGTGCCCACAGGCGAATGGGTGCCGAGCATCGAGTTCAAACAGTTGGAAGCGCGCGGCTTGCAGATCATGAACGTTCGTATTCACAGCGTGCTGTTCGAGCCTTCCATTGAAGAACAGATCATCCAGCAATGGAGCACAGAATGGTTGAAGATCGCCAAACAGGAAGAGGCGCAGATCAGGGAAATAGAATCCCTGACCGAAACTGCGGCGCGCGATGAAGCCAGTAAAAAGTTTGCGAAGATCGCATCAAAACATTTTAGTGCGAGGCCAGCCAAGCCGCAAAGGAACCCATTTAAAACTTTGCAATTGCTGGTACAGCCATTGAAGGATTTTATTGTTACTGAAAGCACAGCCAACAGCAACATGGAAGCTGAATTAAGAAAATTGGACGACATTTGGAAATGGCTGCTGGATAACAGCACCGATACCCCACGAGAACAAGGCGAACCCAAAGGATGAACAGGGTCAACAAACAAAGGGACAAAGTCTCCACTCTGCTTTTCAGCCTGAGCAACAGCGGTGTTGCATTTAGAAACCGCTGGCGCATCATCGCTGGGCTGGCTGTCTGGGTTGGATTAAGCGGTTTCACCATGATCCTGACCCTTTTTGGTGTTCAGGAACGCATGCACATTGGGATTGTCATCGCCTTGAGTTTTGTGAAATACCTGCCGCTGCTCTTTGTGGCATACACTGTTTCCAAAGGAATGGCCGCGGAATATCTCGAAGATGTATACGAATTGGACGATGAAAGTCTCGCCGCCGATTTTCTTGAAGAAGTGGCCTTCGGTTATGGCCGTGAAAAGATCACGATCAATGACGGCAGAATCCCCGAAGAAGCTGAACAATCTCCGCTGATCCTGATCGGCGGCCCTGGAGAGATCCAGGTCAACCTCGATAGCGTTGCCTTGCTCGAAAAAGTGGACGGGGAACCCGAAGTGATCTATCCGCGCAGTGACCCGTGGAAACTGGGCAGGTTCGAACGCATCCGCGAGATCGGCAAGTTCGATGAAGCAGGCAAGCGCGAATATGCGATCATCAACCTGCGCGATCAATTCGTAACCAGCCTTTCGATACGTTCACGCACAAAAGACGGCATTCCGATCGAAGCACACGATATCAAACTGCTCTTCAGTATCCTGCGCAGAGAACAGACCGAAGCAACCAAGACACAAGGAGATGCCTACCTGTTCGATCCGAAGGCAGTGGAAGCGCTCGTCTATAACCAAACCACCATGACACCAGAAACCTCCGCCCCATCGGGGATCACCTTCCCATGGGATACAACGGTCATCCCGCTCGTCTATTCTGAATTGGAAGCGTTGATCACTTCACGCACTTTAAGTGAACTGCTCGCCAGCATCAGCCAGAAGGAACTGGATCACACCTCCAACAACGATCACACCATCGCCCAAATGCGTGTGGACATGACAGGTCAACAGCCTGCCGCAGACCAGAAACCAGAAACCCCTCCCCCGCCAAATTTTGAAACCCGCTCCAAGATCACTGCTCAGTTCTACGACAAAGCCTTCAAGGAAAAAGCATCCAAATTGGGTGTCTCGCTTGAATGGATCGATATTGGCACGTGGCAGCTGCCCTCTGAGATCATCCTTGAAAAACACAAGGAAGCCCTGTCCCTTTCGCGCGAAAATGCAAAGAAGCGCGCCACCGTTGAACGCTCCAGAAAGAAACATGAGCTCACCGAAGTGCTGAGTCTCATTCAAGACGTCATCATTACAAATTACGAAAAGAACAATTTTACAAAACTATCAGACAAGGAAATGGAAACACTCAATTCCATCGGCCCCGAGGCCACACGTCAATTCGTTCGCGCAAAAATGAGCGAGAAAGACACATCGCTGATCGCACTCGACATCTTAAAAGCATTCCGCAAAGAACTGCTCGCCGCCAAACGTTTGATCGAGATCGAGAACAGAGCCCCTGATGAAAATCAATCTGAACTCGCCAGGATCGACAAGGCGCTGCAAGATATTGCCTATCTCACCAACCACTGGATATAAATGAAAAACTCAAACCTCATCATCTCGCAGGAAGTCAGCCGCGCACTCAACATGGGCGCGCCCATCGTTGCCCTAGAATCCACCGTCATCACCCACGGACTTCCCCGCCCGCAAAATCTGGAACTCGCACGGAACATGGAAACACAGATCCGCGAGCATGGCGCAATTCCCGCAACCGTTGCCTTACTGGATGGAAAAATACGCATCGGCCTCTCAGACGAGGAACTGGTTCGGCTTTCTGAATCAGACTCTACGCTGAAAGTGAGTCATCGTGATTTCGCCACTGCCATTGTCAAAAAAGTGAACGGCGGCACCACCGTCGCAGGGACAATGTTCGCCGCGCGCATGGCGGGCATCCACGTCTTTGCCACAGGCGGAATTGGCGGCGTACACAAAGAGTCATCGTTCGATATTTCAACAGACCTGCATGCACTCTCAGAGATTCCCATGATCGTCGTCTGCGCGGGCGCAAAAGCAATTCTGGATCTGCCCGCCACACTTGAATATCTTGAAACCATGGGCGTGCCTGTCATTGGGTATCAAATAGATGAATTCCCAGCGTTCTACTCCCGCGAAAGCGGACTGGGCGTGAGCGCACGTTTAGACTCGCCCACAGAGATCACAGACTTCGCCAAAGCCCACTGGAATTTGGGGATGAAGAGCGGTGTCCTCGTGACGAATCCGATCCCTGAAAAAGAAGCAATTTCAAAGTCCAAGATGGAACCGATGATCGCTCAGGCGTCTGCAGAAGCCATCGAGCAGGGAATCCACGGGCAAAAGTTGACTCCGTTTCTGCTGGGGCGCATCAGCGAATTGACCAAGGGAAAATCACTCAAAGCCAACCTCGCCCTTCTATTAAATAACGCCCGCCTCGCCGCAGAAATTGCAAAAGAAATGAATAATAAAAAGAAAGAATGGGCGATCTAGCGTTTCGTCATTGTGATAAAAGAACAAGAGCCACCTTTGCAATGACATGGAGAAGGTAATATGAAAAACGATTTCACCCTCACTGCAACATTCGCCGTCACAGCAGAGACCATTTA
>JAVBXV010000127.1 GCA_030824405.1 Anaerolineales bacterium
AACCCGTATGGATAGCGCATATTGGTGTGCGGGAAATCTATTTTTGTCAAAAATAGATGGCGATACTTTCACTTTTATTCAAACAAATCAACAGGGGAATATTCCAGATAATGGATGTGATAATGGCGCAGTTGAAACCATCTATCTACTTTCCCCTGACAGACTATCCTGGAGCGTTTTAAGAAGTACAGGAAGTAACCCTGGAGCAGGAAGCGGCACGTTATTAAAACAACCGTAATGGTTGTTTTTCAAAGGATAGTCATCAACATGCAAAAAAAGATTCTTGGATTAAGTTTATCTCTGGCTGTCCCTTTGATTTATATTCTGTTCATCAGCCCGATGTTTCTCAAGCCTGCTGTAAATGAACCAGTGTCCACCCTGATCGATTTCGCCGTGTTGTGGGCGCTGGCTCTTGCAGTGTTGTTTTTCACACGCAGCGTTGAGAAATTGCCATTGTCAACGATTGGCTGGAAACCACTGTTGTGGAAGTGGATAGCGGCGGCGGTTGGAATAGGGATTCTGCTGTCGTTGTTGGTCCCTGTGTTGACGCTGTTGGTCAGCGCAATTTTTCCGCCATCCGATACGGGCACGATCGCGCAGGTTACGTCAAATTTCCCCTGGTGGATATTGCTTTTGAGTGTACTCACCGCAGGCGTCACCGAAGAGATATTCTTCCGCGGCTATGCTCTGGAACGATTACATGAAATTACGGAGAATAAATGGGTCAGCGGGTTGATCAGCCTGATATTTTTCGTGGCAATTCATTCGGCGGGCTGGAGCGTTGCTCACATTGTAGGTGTGGTCATTCCATTGGGAATCATCCTGACGGGGTTATACTTTTGGAAACGAAATTTATTATTCGTGATGATCGTTCATGTGGTCATAGATCTGCCCCTGGTTTTTATAGCATTGTTAACATAAAAACTGGTCAACAAGGCGTACGCTGAACGCTGGGATTGCCGCTTTGTGGTTGTCTTGCATAACATTGGTTCTTTGAAATTTAAAATATGAATGAGGCGATTGTATGCCATATACAATTATTTACAACTCAAAAACATGCTTTGTTGAAGCGACAGTTCAAGGAACCATAGGCTTCAAGGAAATTAAAGAAATTTTTTCCAATGCAGTACACATGTTGATGGAGAAAGAGTCTTTTTTGTATCTCGCTGATTATCGTGAGGTAGTATTAAGTATGTCAACGATTGAACTTTATGCATTGCCCAAATTAATGTCAGATATTACCGCCCCGTTGGGGGTCAATGTCCACAGGCTCAAGCGGGCAGTGGTGATAGCAAAAGACTTGAAAGATAAGCGCTTGGAAGATTATCGTTTTTATGAAACAGTCACACTAAATCGCGGACAGAACACAAAGCTGTTTGAAGATATGGACGAAGCAAGGAAATGGCTGTCTGAATAACGCTGTTGAAAAAAAACTACAGCGCCGCAAAGAAAGAATAGCCTTCATCCTGTATAATCTCTGTCATGTTCCAATTCACCGTCACAGCCAAAAACAACCGTGCGCGCACGGGCATATTTTCCACACCTCACGGCGATCTCGTTACGCCTGTCTTCGCGCCTGTCGGCACTCAGGCAACTGTCAAAACGCTTACCCCTGAGCACCTCAAAAGTATCAACGCCTCGCTGGTCTTGAGCAACACCTATCATTTATATCTGCGCCCAGGCGATGAACTTGTCCGCGATATGGGCGGCTTGCACAAATTCATGCAATGGCCGAATCCCATGCTCACCGATTCGGGCGGCTTCCAGGTCTTCTCGCTGGCCAAGACCCGCAAGATCGATAATGACGGCGTCACCTTCAAGAGTCACATAGATGGGTCCACGCATCGCTTCACACCTGAAAAGTCGATTGCCATTCAGGAGAATCTCGGCGCCGATATCATCATGGCCTTCGATGAATGTTCCGACCCGAACGATACTGCCTATTCCAAGATCGCCATGGACCGCACACATCGTTGGGCCGAACGCTCGGTCAACGCAAAGGTGCGCGCAGATCAGGCATTATTCGGCATTGTGCAGGGCGGCGTCAACCCAGACCTGCGCGCCGAATCAGCAGAGTTCATTGCCTCGCTCAACACCCCAGGCATCGCCATCGGCGGCCTCTCGGTGGGGGAGACGAAAGAAGAAATGCACACCATATTGGATGTAGTCACGCCTCTTCTTCCCGAAGACAGGCCACGCTATCTAATGGGCGTGGGCACACCCGAAGATTTGATCAATGGCGTATTGCGCGGCGTGGATATCTTCGATTGCGTCCTGCCAACCCGCCTCGCCCGTCATCACTCCGCGTTCGCACCCGAAGGCCGCCTCAACATGATGAACGCGACCTTTGCGCGCGATGAACGTCCCATTGACGAGACCTGTGATTGCTACGCCTGCACCACCTTTACACGCGCCTACATCCGCCACCTGATCGTCGCCAAAGAATTGCTGGCGGGCTCATTACTGTCCATTCACAACCTGCGGGCTTTGATCCGCTTAATGGAAGAAATTAGAAGTAATATTAAAGACGGAACGTTTGAAACAAAGGCGCCGATCTTGCTTGAAAGATGGGGCAATAACGCCAAACGGGCATAATAACTCATCTTACGCAGTGTCGTTCTGAGCGTTAGTGAAAAGAACCTCTGCGATTATCTTGGAAACCCTTTGCTAACACGTTCACATCGTCCCGATATTCTTTCGGGAGGGGATCACGCTTAAGGTGTGTAAAAAAAATAAAACTTTCATTATTGAAAAAGAGCAGTACAAAAGGTTGACCCTCTTCTTTTTCACGAATTCCTTGTGGTAAAACAACATCATGAACCTATTTCACGCGTTTCTTCTCGGCATCGTACAGGGACTGACAGAATTCATCCCCGTCTCATCCACCGCACATTTACTCATCACAGAAAAATTACTGGGCATCCCCGTCGATGATGCTTTGTTCTCCTTCTCGGTCATTGTTCAATTGGGGACAGTGCTCGCCATGCTGGCTTTTTTTTGGAACGACATCTGGCTGATCACCAAAGAGTTTTTGTTGGGCATCTATCATCGCAAACCCTTTGAGAATCTATATGCCCGTTTGGGTTGGTTGGTGGTCATTGCCACCATCCCCGCGTTGGCCGCGGGATATTTCCTGCGCGGCGTTGTCCAATCCATGTTTGATGAGCCATTCCTGCAGGCAGGCATCCGCTTGCTGGTTACGGCTGTTTTACTGACAAGTGTGGAATATTTGGATACGCATAAACGTTCCCTCGAATCCGCCACTTGGTTGGATGCCCTGTCTGTGGGATTTTTCCAAGTATTGGCCATCTTTCCTGGCGCATCCCGTTCAGGCTCCACCATCGCGGGCGGTATGATCCGCGGTTTGGACCGTCCCTCTGCGGCGCGGCTTGCGTTTCTCATGTCTGGTCCCATTCTGCTTGCCGCAGGTGGATATCAGATGCTCGATGTCATCCGCATGCCTGGCACCATGGATTTTCTGCCGATCCTTATCACAGGCTTCGTCACCGCCGCAGTTGTAGGCTGGATGACTGTCAAATGGTTGATCAATTACCTCAGCAAACATTCGCTGTATATTTTTGCGGTCTATTGTGGAGTTCTCGGAACTATTCTTTTGATCATTCGCTAACGAATGAAAGGCGGACTCAATCCCCGTGGACATGAAATCCCTGCTCAAACAACTTGTTGAAATCGAATCGCCATCTCACGATAAAGCTGCGGTAGATCGCGTCGGCGCATTGGTGGCCGATGAAGCCTTGAAACTCGGCGCCGATGTGGAAGTCATTCCCAATAAAAAAGCAGGTGACCATGTCGTGGCACGCTGGGGAAGCGGCGAGGGCGGCATCTTATTAATGTGTCACATGGATACTGTCTTCCCCTTGGGCACACTAAAGAACATGCCCTATCGTGAAGCCGACGGAAAAATATTTGGCCCTGGCACAATGGATATGAAAGCGGGCATCGTCATTTGCCTTGCTGCGATGGCAGAACTGAAAAGATCGGGCGGCACGAAAAGACCCGTCACTTTGTTATGCACTTCAGATGAAGAAATTGGCAGTCACACCTCACGCAAATATATAGAAGAGTTCGCGAAGCAATCTGTATTGGTATTGGTCTTCGAGCCTGCCCTGCCAGATGGTTCGCTGAAAACATGGCGAAAAGGCGTTGGCGGATTTTGGGTCAAGGTCAAAGGCCGCGCCACACATGCGGGCGGCGACCATGAAAATGGACGCAATGCAATTGAAGAGATCGCGCATCAAGTGCTCGCCATTCAAAAGTTGACCGATTACCCAAGACAAACCACGTTGAACGTGGGCGTCATCAACGGCGGCACGGTTTCCAATGTTGTTCCCGAACACGCTTCTGTCGAAGTGGATGTGCGCGTGATGCAGCCTGGTGAATGGGAACGCATCGACGAAGAAATGAAAAAGCTCCAGCCAGTTTTGGATGGAACCACGCTTCACATTTCGGGCGGCCTGAATCGTCCACCCATGCCATTCGACGACACGATGAAAGCCACCTTCGAAAAAGCAAAGTCCATTGCGGCGGGCATTGGCATGGACTTAAAAGCAGGCGGTACAGGCGGTGCCTCAGACGGAAACTTCGTCGCCCCCTTCGGCATCCCCGTGCTGGACGGCATGGGCGCAACTGGCGAAGGCGCCCACTCCGACCGCGAATTCATCCTCGCAGACTCACTCGAAGAGAAAAAGAACCTGCTGGTCGAACTGATCAAACAATGGTGACGTAAAAAGCTTTTATACATATTTCAGAGATCCTTCGTCTGACACAACCATGCCAACAACCCCGAAGGGGTAAAATTTTTATAGCCTAAAACCAAACACACAACCAACCCCGTAGGGGTGACATGGATTTTCCACCATGCACACCACAGCGGGATTTTGTTTTTTATATTTTGTTGTTACAATCTTAATCACAATCCCATGCGAAAATCCCTCTTATTTCTGTGCTCCTTCATATTATTTGCCTGTGCGCCAGCTACACAGACCACTGCCCAACAGCAGGTTGTCACCGTCTACGCCAGCTCTGCCGCCGAACCGTGGATGAGTGAGCTGTTTGCCTGTGCAGATCAACAGTCCATTATTTTGAATGTCACTGCCAATAGCCCGCAGATCTATTTGCGCGTGGGGGAGCCTGAGAACCTTGTCTTCCCTGCTTATCAAATAGATGAAGAAAGAATCTTTATCGTCACACACCGCGAAAGCCCTGTGCAGAATTTATCTCTGGCAGAGGCGCAGGCTTTGTTTGCAGGCGGGGGTGATGCATCCGTGCAGGTTTGGGTGTATGCTAAAGATGTAGACCTGCAAATTTTGTTTGACCAGTTCGTGATGAAAGAAAGAAGCGTCACTTCCTCGGCAAGGCTGGCCTCCAGCGCGCAGGAAATGTCAGATGTGCTCAATGCAGAATCCAACGCGGTTGGCATCCTCCCAGAACATTGGAAAACAGGGAACGTGCGCGAAGTGTATCTGGCGGGAACCGCGCCCGTGCTGGCGATCACCCAAATGGAGCCTCAAAATGGAGTGGCGGCGCTGATCGGCTGTTTGCAAAGGTATTGAAAAGCCTTTGCAAACCTGCTTTTTGCAACTAATTGCACAATGGCGGTAAAATCAAGTTGATTAATATGTCATCTACCATTATTGAATTACTCGAAGTAAATAAGACCTATTCCACGGCCGCAGGTGATTTTGTTGCATTGAAAAATGTAAATCTCAAAATAAATGCGGGGGAATTTGTTGGCGTTGTTGGAAAATCTGGCGCGGGCAAATCTACATTTCTGAATATGATCAACGGAGTGGACCAACTCACCAGCGGTGAGGTGTTTGTGCATACCGACGGCCAGCATCTTTCTGTGCATGAAATGAGCGAAGATGAACGCGCCTTCTGGCGCGGCAGGCACATGGGTGTGGTCTATCAATCTTTTCAACTTTTGCCGATGCTCACGCTTGTTGAAAACATCATGCTGCCCATGGACCTCACCGATAATTTCAATCCGCGCAAAGCGAAGGATCGCGCGCTTGAATTGTTGACCCTGGTTGAGCTGGATGAACATGCCAATAAACTGCCCGCCTTCATTTCTGGCGGCCAACAGCAACGAGTTGCCATTGCGCGCGCGCTTGCCAATGACCCTCCCATTCTCGTGGCAGATGAACCCACAGGCAGTTTAGACTCGGTTACCGCCGATCACATCTTTGATGTGTTCACTCATCTCGTCAACGATCAGGGAAAACCATTGTGAT